>NZ_JASJFB010000747.1:0-19693 GCF_030065455.1 Microcystis sp. M53602_WE12
AGAGGTTATTCTCCTCGTAGGTCTCGATGATCTTTTGTCGCAAGTCTAAAGAATAGGGCTTCATCGGGTCGTGGCTCCTGCCTAGGTCTATAATTTATTGTCCTCTTCTATTGTACCTCATGCAAGTGCATACCGCTATATTATCCATTAAAAACGCGATCGCCTTTTGACCTTTGACCCCTTCCCCTTGAACTGCGATCGCTGATTTGTTGATAGTCAATAATTGATTGAAAAAACACGGATGAGAAGCTAGGGACATTTTTTCTGGGCCAAGTCGCTAGAATGGGACTAGACTCCTCAAGCTTGAAGAATCTTCCTATGTCAGACGCTGTAACGATCGCCGATATTTACAAGTTATTTGAAAGAACTGAGGCCCAATTTGCCGAGTTTCAAAAGGAAGCTGATCGCCGCAGTGCCGAAGCTGATCGCCGCAGTGCCGAAGCCGATCGCCGCAGTGCTGAAGCTGATCGCACGATGGAAGAATTAAAAAAACAGGTACAAGAAACGACCAAAGCGGTCAATAGCTTAACAACTCCTTTGTGTCTTTTTATAGAAGAAATGGTAGAGCCTGCGGTCGTGGGTTTATTTCAGAAATGGGGCATTGATGTCACCCAAACGATGAGTCGCTTGAAAAGTAAGCGTCCTGGGGCGGCAATGGAGATTGATATTGTGGCGGTGAATGGGAGCGAGTTGGTGGCGGTGGAATGTAAATCTCGACTGTCGAGGGATGATGTAGATGATTTTGTCAGCCGATTACAGCGATTTAAGGTTGCTTTCCCCCAATTTCGAGAGTTTCGGGTTTATGGGGCAGTGGCAGGCATTGAAATTGATCAGGGGATAGATGTCTATGCCTATCGGCGCGGTTTGTTTGTGATTAAGCAGTCGGGGGAAACGGTTAAAATTATTAATGATGTTCAGTTTCAACCTTTGGGTTTTGCTGAAGGTGTTTAATCTCTTTTTTAAGAAGGCGTAATTTTGCGATCACCTTTTTAATTAATAATGAATAGTTGATAATGTAAACTGTCAGGAGTCATTTTGGAAACCATCATGGAAATAAAAAACATTAAACAAAAAGCCAGAAATTTAATCGATAAATTGCCAGAAATTTTACAGGGGATGATACACAGGTAAATTAAATGTAATTGATTATGTTTAATTAATAGTAATAGAATTGGTGCGTTACGGCGGATTGTTAGTTTTATTTTATTATCCAAATTAGTAGCCGCAAACACGCACCCTACACTCTACAGCAGCTTAACAGGAGTCGCACTCATGGTTCTGGTATTTGTAAATCTCGACAAATTTTTCGCGTCAAGAATTCATTGATTTCACGATGGCGCGGAATGGCTGAAGATTTCTGATTGACACGATTTACATAAATCGTATGATTGCCGCCCTCTCTTAAGAATTCACAGCCATAATTTTCTAAATGACGAATTAAGTTTATGCGTTTCATGCAGCCCAGAAAGTAACAGACTCTCGAATCACTTCTTGTCCTTGCAGTTGCTCTTCAGCTAATATACGATTAGCTTCTAAAACTAGCTCAATTGCTTCTTCTAAATTGCTTCTAGTTTCTTCTAGAGTCTCTCCTTGAGTATTAGCTCCTGGCAATTCTTCGACAAAACCAATATAGCCTTCGGGAACTTTCTGGAATATTTTTGTTAGTTTTAGTTGCATGATTTACCTCAGAATTTTAAATTATATCACCCACCATCATTAAAGTTAGCGGTGCGTTACGGCTGCTGAAGTGAAGCTAACGATATAATCGGATACAGCCCAAGCTGCATAATTAAGAGCCTGACGAATATCTTCCTCCTCCAACTCTGGATAAGCCTCTAAGATTTCCTGAATAGATAACTGACTAGCCAACAGTTTCAAAACAAATCCTACAGTGATACGCATTCCTCGAATCGTTGGCTGTCCAAGACATATTTGTGGATTAACAGTAATACGGTCTAGCTCTCTAATCACCGTGGAACTCCTGAGATAAACTCCTCCTGTATTGTTACATACAGCAATGAATGTTGAGCAAGTTTCTGCGCTGCTGCGTGTGAATTAAGCGGCGACGAGAGTAAATATACAGCATTTATCCACCAACTAACACCAATCACGGGTTGAGGTTTCGTTGAGGACATCGAGAGGGAAAAGCCTTTTTGGATATTCTGAGCGTTAGCGGTGGTTTTAGAATACACCATCTCTAGGAGCCTATCTTGCTATAATGTAAACTGTCAGGAGTCATTTTGGAAACCATCATGGAAATAAAAAACATTAAACAAAAAGCCAGAAATTTAATCGATAAATTGCCGGATAATTCTACATGGGATGATTTGATGTATGAGATTTATGTGAGACAGGCAATTGAAGCAGGATTAGCCGATAGTGAGGCGGAAAAGGTTATTTCTGTGGCAGAAGTACGCACTAAGTTCAAGCTAGAGCCATGAAAGTTTTCTGGACAGAAACCGCCGTTAATCATTTATCATCCATCTACAACTACATATCACAAAACTCCCCTCAATATGCTCAAAGACTGGTGGAAAGATTGACCAGACGCTCAGAACAGATTGCTAATTTTCCCTTTTCGGGTCGTCTTGTTCCGGAGTTTGAAACTGAGCAGATCCGAGAAGTTATCGAGGGTTCTTATCGCATAATTTATTATATCAAGCCTGAGCAAATCGATGTTATTGCGGTACTTCATGCTGCCCGAAACATTGAAAATCCACAAGATTAACGATAATCCAAGACCATTGGGGGAGTAAATTAATGGCAGCAGTGAAGATTACCAAAAAAGGGAAGAAAGCTCCAACGGGTTAGCTATCCCTCTGGGAGGAGTGGGAGGCCAATAGTCCAGAAATTATTGAGGTGGCTCATCAGTTCATCTTGACTAATTGTCACAACCCGCAGCGGGCGATATTTCTCGATTGATCTTAAATCTTTGGTTGAGACTGCAAGAAAGCACGGTGCAGGGGAGAAAGTTGAAAACCCATCTCCCCTGGCCTCGTATTATTATCCGAGAAGTATTGAGTTCCAGGGCATTGATCGGCTTAACTATACCAAGGGCATCTAACGGTGATGAGTGATCGGCACAAAGATGGCAGCTCGAAGACACTACAATTGACAAACCTGTAAATCCATGTTACACTCGATGATTGATAGATAAAACTATCATTAGCATGATTGTTCTTAATTAACCATAATACTTTTATTATCATCAGCCTCGACATTTCAGTTTGAGTGTGATGGGAATCTTGAGTAAACTGACTAAATTTCAAGGAGCAACTAAATGCCTGAGAGTTTACAAGGTGAGAAATGTGACGATACTGCAACTAAGGCTAATCAATTTTTAAATACTAGAAACGACCTTATAAGTTATCAAACAAAAAGATTAGACAATCTTTCTGATTTTGAACAACTTGAGCAAGCCTTAATGAATTTTACAAGCAATAAGAAAGATACGGTAAAATATATTCTAAAAAAAGTTTGTGAAGAAGCTAAGTGTCAAGTTGCAGCGATTTTTTTAATCTCTAAGGATGATGTACTAGAGCGTTTTGCCATTCAAGGCAAAGACGTTAATGGTGAGCCAATAGATGATACATGGCTACAAGAAGAGAGGTATGCGAAAGGGGAGAGTTTCACTGGCAGCGCTGCTAATCCATCTGATGGATCATATGGGAAGGTTACTGGAGAGCTTTTCCAGTATGAAAATTTGAAGTATAGGCAGGAATATTCTGATAAGCTAGGCAAATTAATCTCTGCCATTGCCTTACCTTTGAATGGACGAAACAAAACCTATGGAGTATTGAGAATTATAAACAAAGTTGATGATCAGGGCAATATTGACGATCTGGCAAGCTTTGATCCCTGTACAGTAGCTTTCTTAGCAGGAGTCGCCTCTGCTAAACTATCTAATATTCACAGGGATTCTGAGATTAATATACTCAATTACTTGACATACCTTGCAGATATTATCCCAGTTGATTCCTTTGACAAGTATCAAGAAAGGATGTATGACGAAATTTTCAAATACTTAGTCGGCAACGAGACTCCATATAAAGTTGCCATTCTTTACAGAAAAAACTTGTCTTCTGAAGTAATGGAAGTTTTACGATTTTCTGAAGTATCTGGAGTAAGTAATTCATGTCGAGTTTATCTTGAAGAGGTTGGAAAGGAGTTTGCAGAAAAAATCTCTTCAAATACTTGTCAATTTATTGAAGGAGTACATGAGGAGAAAAACAATAATCGGTTTATTCAAACTGATTTAAAACATTTTGAAGATTCAAAACTTGAAGCCTTTGGCGTTTTCCCACTTTTCTTTGAGGGAAAATTCATCGGAGCTATTGCTCTATTTTTTGGATATAAGTTCAAGCTATTCGATAATAATCTTAGCTTTTTACAAAGTTTTTCTTCTTTACTTGCCATATTAGTTAACAAACAAACTCGGGCAGAGAGACTAAGGGAGTTTGAAAGTCTTGCTGAAGATTGGATTAATGAAACAAGTCATTTATCCTCAACCCATGAGGCGATTATACATCCTAACTATCAGAGAATTATTGGAATGGGGCAAGATGTTATACCATTTTTGCTCAAAAATCTTAAAGAGCCAAAAAGCCTTCCTAGCCGTTGGTTTTGGGCATTAAAAGCTATTTCTGGTGAAGATCCGGTTCCTAAAGACAGCCGGGGTAAGTCTAAGGAGATGATCGATGCTTGGTTGCACTGGGGTATCCAAAAGGGATATATTAAAGGGGATATATTAATGAACACTAAATCATCTATTTAAAAAGTATGTGTATTGTAATCATTAACGGTGATAGTCATATAACCAGTCCGAGAACTCCTTATTACAATTCCTTTGCTTGGGCAGTAAATGATCAAGAGCGTTGGTGGTTTCCCGATGGATTTGAGACTGAATATTGGCCAGCTGGAGTAGCAAGGGAGAACACTCTAAGTGCCTTCATAGATGCCTATATGACCGAGCTTTTTGAAGTTTGCCCAATTGGTGATCCTAATTTAGAGTTTAGTCCTAACGGTTTTTTTGTTGAAAAAATCGCTATTTATACTATTAATGGTAGTCCCTCTCACGCCTGTCGGCAATTAAACACTGGAAGATGGACGAGTAAAATAGGAGTTCGTGAAGATGTACGACATGAATTTGTGGAACATTTTATTGTAGAAATTGAAGGGATACCTGATATTCTTAATCTTGGAAACCGCAGCATTATTATGAGGAGAATACATCATTAATAGTAGGCTAGAGTCTAGCTCTGCTTTCAGATAAGATATTTATCTTAAGTTTGCTCGTGGAAGTTCTGCAATTGTAAAGATATGCTATAATTGGAGTGAGTCAAAGTACCAAAGTTAAGCGTTTAGAGGAAGTAGCGAATTGCCATCAAAAGCTAAATATTATGTTCGGCAAGTCTTTCAGCAAAATTAAGTCTCTGACTATGTACACCAAAATAGCTAAGTTATAATTTATGGAAAATAATCAACTTATAGAAAGAAGGTTTGACGGCAAGATAGGTGATGATTATAGTCTCTGGCAATCTGCTCGTCCTCATCTTAAAAAGTTAAGACAAGAGTTAGTCAAACTACTAATTAACTATCAAAACTCTTGCCCAAAGGAATCGCTGATCCTAGAAATTGGGTGTGGCGATGGAGAATTAACTGAGATGATCCTATCTGAAGCAAAAAATATTAAGATAATCGCTATCGATAACGAACCTTCGATGATTCAAAAAATCCGCTCAAGGCTTTCACATTACCTATCTCAAGATACTCTTGTTGTTATTCAGGATGATGTTTTAAACTTTTTGCAAAGTTATCCTTTGAATAACTTTAATTTTATTGTTTCTGGATTCACTTTTCACAATATGTTGGCACTCTATCGTTTTCAAGTATTTCAACTATTATATAGTCGGCTTCTCATTGGAGGTAAGTTATTAGACGCTGATAAAATCGCGCAAAGAGGTGAACAGCATAACCGTGATATAAAGTGGCAATATGATAAATTCTTTGAAGTCCTTGTATCTGCTGAAAGGTTCGATCTCCTGAAAGAGGTTATGTTGCACTATACTACGGATGAACAACCTAATAGAATACGCTATGAAGATGAAACAATCTCTGAACTTTCAGAAATTGGATTTCAAGAAGTTACCTTATACTTACGCCAATATATGGATGCACTGATTATAGCCTCTAAATAGAATTTTACCCGATTGTTAGCACCTAAGTTAAATATTTTGGGATTCATTCAAGTCTTGAAGCTAACGTAGAAATTCTCCTCGCTCCATAAACAATTCCCCCACCCCCACCTTGGTAAAAGTGATGGTATATAAGAATTGGAAATGTAAAGTCGCTCAAGTCTGCTGTGGCAGGATATTCTATATTTTCAAGCTCCAACCATATACCTCCTTTTCGCCAACCTATGCAATCGCCAAAACTACCCCATACTTCCCGATTATATTCTTCTTTCCCCCCAAGGCCACGGTAAATTTTGGCCTGTCCTTTAATGCCAAATTTCCCTTCGCTGTGTTTCATCCAAAGTCGATCAATCTCATCGATTACCTCTAGGGATACCTGACTAAAAAGGTCGTAGAAGTCATTATAATTTTCTATGACCATCCATTGGTACATGATAAAAGCGGTTTCGTAGTCGGATTTTTTCCAATCCTGTTGCTCTAGGTACTTCTCTAGTTTTTGATAGATTTGCCCTTGGTTTTCTATGAGATATTCCCTTTGTTTTCTCAGTTCTTTTTCGTAGGCGCGATCAGCCTCTTTGTGATATTGTACCGAGATCATCTTATCGAATTGTTCTCGGAAACGATCTGGGTTTTCTGTCTCTGCAAAAGCTAGACGGAAAATCTCGCGCCATCTTTCCTCGTTTTCGTTCTCTTTATTCCCCCATAATTCATATAATTTATCATGAGCTTTCCTAGATAATGAATAAACCTCTGTTGCGACCGGATGTTGGACAGAGAAAATAATATTAGGTAAAATTCGAGAGACACGATAAAGTTGATTTTTTTGTTCAACTTCAGGACTAATTTCCAGTAGTCCCAGTTCTCTTGCCCGTTTTAATTGTCCTTGGTAATTAGAAATGGAGCTACAGACGGCTTCTAAAGCTACCATCGGGACGGGTATCTCATAGATTAAACAATGACTAAGAACCTGCTGTAATGGCTGATCGATAAGCTGGTACAGTTCCTGCCAAATAATTTTATCTTTCCACAAATCGGGACTATTTTCTAGTTCAGCTAATTTAGCTTCTGCGTCTTCTCTACCTAAAATATCATTATTGAGAAATTCTAGTAATCGAGGATTTCCATCGGCTAAATTCAACGCCCTTTCCCTGAGAGGTTCAGGAAGTTGATCCGGGGTAAAATTGGCTAGACGAGCGAGTTTTTTAGTCAGTTCGGCTTTTCTAAATGGTTCTAATCCCTGCAAGAAAAAAGCCTCTAATAAATCAGAATCGAACTCGTAGCGACAAGTAATCAGAATCCGATGGTCAGTTCCCGTTTCTTGGATTGCCGTGACTAATGCTGCTAAAATCGGGGCGACTGGAGCCTTAAGAATATAGCGACCTTCACGAGGTTCGAGATTCCATTCAAAGTCATCAAGAATCAGAAGAAACGGTTTTTCTCCCAATTCAGCTAACCGAATGAATAGGTAAGATAATCGAGATTTAAGTTCAATTTGATTGTTTTCTAAATCAGCAATAAGTTCTCTAGTTTTAGGATTGATGAGTTTATCTTTTAACTTTCTTATCAAATAAACTTCATCAATTTGTCGCCACCAGAGAAGCTTTTCCGATTCAGGCAATCTCTCCCACAGTCGAGAGGCGATACTACTTTTTCCCCATCCTCCCATACCATGAATTAGTACCCCAACCTTTTCCCAATCCGTTTTCAGCGTTCGCAAACAATTCTGTAACTGGCGACGACGACCGACAAACTCTTCCCTTTTGACCACCCTAAGCCGATTTTCATCATCTCTAAATTCTCTGGTAATTGTCGGTTTTGGCAGTTGTGTGCGTTTCGGTGTCCTTAAGGGAGTTACTAGGGCTTGAGGTAGAGTGTTTCCTACATATAAGCGCAGTTTATGCCAATCCCTTGCTTGCTGGTCAATTAAGGCTCTATAGGTAGCAGATAGGGCCTCAATTACCGTTTCCCCTTGGGATAAATGTCCGTACAATTCCTTCGCTGCCACTGCTGCATCCGTATCTAGAACCCTTTCTCCCCAACCCAAAACAGCTTTTGCCCCCAAGTTCAAAAATTCTTCCGCCATGGAGGGAACTGCGCTGTCAGGAGCATAACCTGTACGGCAACCAGAGAGGAAAATTAAAGGCGGTAAAGAAGAATGAGCGATCGCATCATAAATGGCATTGGTGTCGCTATCAACCCGGTTGCCATACTCATCCTCGGTGAGAAAGCAGGGTTTTCCGTCCTGATGAGTTGCATGACCTGTTAAGTGAAAGACATCAAAGTAGCCTTGGTCATATTCCCGAACTACATAGCCTAACTCATTTAAACAACCACTTTCTTCTACTCTCAAGTTCACCGGATTGCGCTGGGTGGCTGCTAAAATTTGCCCCTCTTCTGCTTCGTAATCTAAGACGGGTTCAACGCCTAGCGGAGAGGTAGCCATAAAGAGCAAGTTGAGGGGACGGTTTGGCGCAGGATTGGGATTGACAATCTGAATCGGTCTATTATTGGACAACCACCGCACCGGAATGATTGCGGGTCTTTTCCCCACCAGAAAACCCTGATCATCGTGTAATAATTCCCAGGGTAGATGGACTAATCCTTTGCTGGTGCTGATAGCCAGAACTATTATTTCCTCTCCCCGGTGGCTATCTAATTCGCTCTGGAGGATGCGCTCCGTACCATCTAACCATTGGTACAAACGTTGTCCTGTTGTGGCGTGATCTTCCGGTAAACGGGTATAGTAATCGGTGTCGGCCCTATCACTCAGGTTATTGATTTCACTCAACGATCTTGTGTAGGTACGAGTCTGGTTGGGGTTATCCCAGAAAAATCGGAACTCAACGCTATTGCTACCCCTCTCCTGAAGATCAATATGCAGTATCTTCATGTGAAGATCAATATGCAGTATATTCATGATTTTTCCAGCAATTCTCAGTTTTAGACACAGCAAGCCTTTTAGGGATTTAAAGAACATTTTAAAGGGGGATTTTTGGGGCAACTTTGGGTGTACTATCACGTCAAAAGCCCGAAGACTCGTGAAATGAAATTCGCCATCCCATTGAATTTTACCCCGTATTATGCGAACTAACTCCCAAAAGCCTTGCTACAGGGCAAATTTAGAATTGCTGTGATTTTTCTTGTTCCAAGAGTTTTTGTAGTTGCTCTAGGGTAGCATCTTTGAGCATCAGGCGATCGCCGTTTTTGCTGACAATTAACACTCGTTCGATTTTCGGGGTTTCAGGAGAGTCAATTTTTCGCTTTAATTGGTACAATTTCTCAGCGATGGCGATTGTTCCGCTAATAATGCCGATGATGGTGGCGATGGTAGCAAGGGTTCCCTCTCTCTCCACTTCGGAGATAACTTCGTAGCTGCCTTGCACCCCTTCCATCTCGACGATATCCTGAGCAACTTTGATAGCATCGGCTCCTTCAATTTCTATCTGCATCAGTTTTGTTCCTCCTGTCAGTACCCAAGCAAAATGATCCTAAATCCGTTTATTAAAAACTGATTATCTATTCCCCCTTTTGCTTGTCCTGATATGTAGCCTATACTCAACGAATTTAGCACGAAACCCAACCAATGTCCTATTATCAAAAATTATAAATGATTTTGCCTGGTTATTGGATGGGGTGTTGGGTAACAGTCGTCAACCCAACCTACCTTCCGCGCTTTCTAGCTGTCGGTTCTAAGAGTTAGATTACCAAGTACAAGCTGAGCTAAGTCATCAGCTTTCTTTGATTGTTCTGCCGCCAATGTCCTTAGCGTAAACTCTTGTTCGACAGCATCTCCAATTTGTGTTTGAATCTCTTCTGGGGGAACAATTATTTGTAATTCTAGTAATCTAGACGGGCTAATTCTCTGTCGCCCCGTTGCACCAGTAACGTTTGCTGTCGCTTGTCGGGTAAAATGATCAGAACGTAAAGCCCGAAAAAGGTAATAAAGATTAATCTCGGCTTGTGATTTTTTTCGCAAAACAATAAATTCAGTTGAAGCTACTGCGTTAGTTACATCTTGAGTTACTAGCGCAATCTTTTTGTTGGCCAAGCTGGGCATGATCTTGGCGAAGAGAATGTCATTCTTTTGAAAGCGATGTTTTGTACTTCCAATCTCATTTCCTTGATTAAGTTTAAGAGTTAATATATAGCCATAAATATCATCTACTTCTCGTAAATCTATATATTCAAATATTTGACCAGCATATCTACTAGAGCGTGGATTAACGCTTCTTGATACAACATCTACAAAGTTTCCTAAAGGCTGCTGTTCAAACTCACCTATTTGCTCATGCAAATATTGTGTATAAGCTGCACCAGCATCAACTGTATCGATACTACGGGCTGATTCTTCAGTGATTGTTAATATTAAAGGGTCTGGTTTAATTAACTCGATAGTCATTGCAATTCTAGTTTTACTCTATGATAGGCTTCCGCGATAACAGGTAAATCATTGAGATCAGTTTCTCTATAATATTTTGAGGTAATGTCATAGCCAACGTGTTCTGCTTGTGCTAAAAAACGCTTTTTATTGTCTCCAGTAGTCTTCTTGAGATACAAAACACAGGTTCTAGCATTAGACCCCCCAAACGGCTTAAATGATCCGACAGGTAAGCTTATACAACCATGAATATGTGTACGAGATTTCACAAAGTTGCGAACTTCAGTCTCGGAAACTCCGCTGGCAACACCATGGGGCAAAATAACTAGCAAACGTCCAGTTTCAGGCTTTAATAGTCGAATTGCTCTCTCAAGAACCAAATAGTCTGAACCTTGAGCAGCTTTACCTCGTCCTAGATAATACCGGTTTAAAGTAGCAGAATCTTCATAGGGTATATTGAACGGGGGATTAATGAGAATTACATCAAACATTGCTGCGTTATTTTGCTCAATATTTAAAAAATCAGTTCTGCGTCCATCTGTATTCCCAAAAACATCTTCTCTAATTGAATCTCCTGTATAAATATGTTCATAGCCATCACCATGTAAAATCATATTTATTCGACATAAAGTGGCTAACCGAGGATTTATCTCAATTCCCCATAGATTATTCGTGACAAGATTACTAACTAAATGATCTTTTTCATCTTGGCTAGAATCAAGAAATCGAATTTTTTTGCGGACATTAATAAACGCTCTAATAAGAAAGCCACCACTTCCGCATGATAAATCAAGGACTTTTTCTCCAATTTTTATATCAGCTATCTCAACCATGAACTCAACTAATTGTCTTGGGGTTAAATACTGTCCTAAGTCCCCTCGGAGTGTTCCAGTAAGAAAGGCTTCATAAACAGAACCAACTACATCTCCTCCTGCTCCAGCCAAGCCAAGTGGTGTCTTAAAACCATAAAGACCAAAAGGCTCTAATTCACGAACAATTTTTTCAACAGTTTCGTTGCTTCTAATTTGAATTTGAGTTCCCGTAGGGAATACATTAAAAGTCTGTTTTGCGTCAGTAAACATTTGCTGTAAAGCAGCTAGAGGTCCACTGCCAAGAAGCCAGGAAGATGTAAAGCGATTGGGTGCAAGGCCTTCAGCATCTCTTTTCTCTTCGTTAAACTTACAAGTGAGAATTTTAGTTAGCTCATCAAATGCAGACTCGGCAATGAGTCCTTCTTTAGCTAACTCTTTTCGACATTCCCTAAATGCTATTTCTAAGTCACCTTTATTTTCAATAGTTACTAAAAGTCGCTCAGCAGCTTGTCGCTTTTCCAATTGAACTACATTGCTAGAGACAGTAAGTATTGTGCTTTCAAGCTCTTGCGGTTCAGGAACGGATTCTAATCCGCCAATATCGTCTCTATCCAAATAATAAATCTCCCAATCACGTCCATTAGTCAGAACTGCAATTGGTGTAGATGGTTCAAGAAGTTGAGCATAGGAAAGCGCTTGGTTAACATCCTCCTCGCTCAATCGATGCTGAATACGCTTGGTTTCAACCACAAGAGCCGGACGTTCCCCAATATAAACAACGATATCAGCTTGCTTTCTAAATCTATGTCCTGAAGTTCCAGTGATTGAGACTTTTCGACGTATCTGGTTCCTGTCGTAACCAAGCCTCATTATGAAAGGAATAACAACATTCTCAGCACAGTCGTCCTCAGAGTTCAACGGTGGTGCTTTGCGAAAAATGTCATCTAAGATAGCCTGTTTATTCAACGGCATAATAATCTATACACCTATGGGTTACACGACAACTAAGCCTACTGCAAACCAGAGCAGTAGGTAAATAGCTTAAACCGTTGCGTTGCTGTTACAGGCAATACTACTATTAACCAGCTTAGTTGGGGAAAAAATCTCAATTACTATCAATGGTTGACCTAAGAAAATATTTCAGTCTCTCCGTCGGGAAATAACCTATTAGAGACTGAAAAATCTTAGTCATTCCATTCCCCTTTGGGTGGTACGGGAGGATTGCGTCGAAGATGGCGGGTTAAGTCCTCATCCGGTTGTTTCTCTCCTCTTAGCCACTGTTTAATCGCTGTTTCGATAATGCGACTAGGATCGTTAGTCAGGTGTTTAATCTGTTCTAAAACTTCCGAGTCAAGGTGAATAGCGATTTCAACTTTCTCCGCCGTGCGCTGAGTCGGTGTAGCATTGTCGTTCATAAGCTCTATTAATGATTGCTATCTATCATTCTACCCGTCAGTCGAGGATTCTTATCCAAGAGTTTATCTAGGAGCTGCTGAAAAAAGTTTTTCGTGGTGGCAGGGTGTAGGGTGTAGGGTGTAGGGTGTGGGGTTTTACCGATTTTGAAGTAGTCAGTTACCTAATTTTCAGGGAAAAAGTCCAGGGATTTTGCCGCCGATCACTCCATAGGCACTTTTTGAGGGAAAAAAGTCTAAAAGCCTTATCCAACAAGGTTTTTAGATTTATTCAGCCAGCCCTATCTATAGTAATCCGATTTGAACAAATCATAGAGCCTTTCCTTAGCCATTGCCCTTTGCCTGATTTTGTCAGCATAATCAAGCCTACCATAGTTTCCTGTGGATGCCGAGAGGGGAAGCTAAGGTCAAAACCCTGACTATACTTGCAGTTTAGCTTTTTTTACCTTTTACTTTTCGCTTTTGCTCCAGCCTTAGAGACTTTACCTCTACAATGAATTAAGGAATCTAAAATTTTATAAACCCCTGACTTTTGCCAACAGTGAACCACGATGACTGACGTTCCCGTTTCTCGCATTCGCAATTTTTCCATCATCGCTCATATCGATCATGGTAAATCAACTCTCGCCGATCGCCTCCTGCAAATTACGGGAACCGTAGCCCAACGGGAGATGAAAGAACAATTTCTCGATAATATGGACTTGGAACGGGAACGAGGTATCACCATCAAGTTACAGGCGGCACGCATGGATTATACCGCTAAGGATGGTCAAAAATACGTTCTTAATCTGATTGATACCCCCGGCCATGTGGATTTTTCCTACGAGGTTTCTCGGTCTTTAGCGGCGTGCGAGGGAGCTTTATTAGTTGTGGATGCGTCCCAAGGAGTAGAGGCGCAAACTTTAGCCAATGTTTACCTAGCACTGGAAAATAACCTCGAAATTATCCCAGTTTTAAATAAAATCGACCTACCCAGTGCCGAACCGGAACGAGTCGCAGCGGAAATCGAGGAAGTGGTGGGTTTAGACTGTAGTGAGGCGATTCGGGCCTCGGCTAAGGCTGGGATCGGTATTAATGATATTCTAGAGTCGATCGTCCAATTAGTTCCCCCTCCCCAAGATACCCTCGAAGAACCCTTCCGAGCTTTAATTTTTGATAGTTATTACGACGCTTATCGAGGGGTAATTGTCTATTTCCGCGTCATGGATGGTCGGGTGAAAAAGGGCGATAAAATTCGTTTTATGGCTTCCGGTAAAGAATTTGTTATTGATGAATTGGGAATTTTATCACCGCAACAGGTACAGGTAAATGAACTGCACGCGGGAGAAGTGGGTTATCTGGCAGCCGCGATTAAAACTGTTGCTGATGCCCGGGTGGGTGATACGATTACTCTAACCGCTAAACCGGCACAAGAGCCTTTACCCGGTTATACAGAAGCAAAACCGATGGTTTTCTGCGGATTATTCCCCACCGATGCCGATCAGTATGCCGATCTCAAAGATGCGCTGGAAAAGTTAAAATTAAACGATGCAGCTCTATCCTACGAACCGGAAACTTCTAGCGCCATGGGTTTTGGTTTCCGTTGCGGTTTCTTGGGACTGCTACACATGGAAATCGTCCAGGAAAGACTAGAAAGGGAATATAACTTAGATTTAATTACCACTGCTCCCTCGGTAGTTTATCAGGTCACTACCACCGATGGGGAAATTGTCGAAGTGGATAATCCCAGTTTGTTACCTTCCCCACAAAAACGGGAAAAAATTGAGGAACCTTATATCCAAGTGGAAATGATTACTCCGGAAACCTATGTAGGTGCTTTGATGGAATTATGTCAAAGTCGTCGGGGAGTTTTCAAGGATATGCGTTATTTTACTAAAACTCGCACCGCTTTGATTTATGAGTTACCTTTAGCAGAAGTGGTAACGGACTTTTTTGATCAATTAAAATCTCGATCGCGCGGTTACGCTAGTATGGAATATCAATTAATTGGCTATCGGGAAAATGAGCTAGTTAAATTAGATATTATGGTCAATGGTGATCCCGTTGATGCTTTAGCGATGATCGTTCACCGGGATAAAGCTTATTATGTTGGTCGTGCGTTAACCGAAAAGTTAAAAGAATTGATTCCCCGGCATCAATTTAAGGTTCCCATTCAGGCCGCTATTGGTTCTAAAATTATCGCTAGTGAACATATTCCTGCTTTAAGAAAGGATGTCTTAGCTAAGTGTTATGGTGGTGATATTAGCCGCAAGAAAAAGCTGTTAGACAAGCAAGCAAAAGGGAAGAAACGGATGAAAGCGATCGGAACTGTTGATGTCCCCCAGGAAGCATTTATGGCAGTCCTAAAACTCGATCCTCAGTAAAATCTTGGGGTGAGAATTAACTCACCCTTTTTAGTTTTAGCAGTGGGGAATTATTATGAAACTTTTGAGATTATCCTATCAAGATTTATCCTCTGGATTAAGTATAGATTCTTGCAAATTTTTTCCAGATTTGAATTTATTAGTTGGTATCTCAGGTGCAGGAAAAACCTCGATTTTAAAGGCTATTAGTAATTTAAAAAGAATCGCTAACGGTGAGTCTATAAATGGAGTAAAATGGGATGTAGAATTTTTAACCAATGATCATGTTCGTTATCATTGGTTGGGTGAATTTGAGGTTAGAAAAGCTCGTTCTCTCATCAAGATTGAAGAAGATGAAGTCAATAGTAATGACGGCGAAAATAAGGTTAGTATAATTAGGGAAACTCTTTTAAAAGATCAAGAGGTTTTGATCGCAAGAAATCAAGAGGTAATTGAGTTTAAACATTCAAAGACACCAAAACTAGCGTCTTATTTAAGCTGTATAGAGCTTTTCAATCAAGAAGAAGATGTTTTCCCTGTTCGACAGGAATTTAACAAAATGGTTTTCAATCCACTTAAGTTTAATATCTCATCTTCAACATTGGATAAAATCCTTAGAGACTACGAATATACCTCTCTCTCTGAATTACAATCGAGTCAACTTCCTATTTCCGACAAACTACTGATCACTTATAAAAAATATCCCGATACGTTCGAGATAATAAAGAGAAAGTTTTTAGATATTTTCCCTCAAGTTGAAGATTTAAAAATAGAATTTTTAGAACCATTCAAACTAGGTGATATTGGTATGCTTGTTTCATTAACTCCAATTTTTTTACTTGAAGACTTACCTCGCATACAAATAAAAGAAAAAAACTCTCATGTCTGGATTGTAGAACCAAATATCTCCTCTGGAATGATAAAAAGCCTGATGTTCTTAGCAACGATCAAATTATCTCCTGATGGCAGCGTTATATTAATCGATGAATTTGAAAATAGTTTGGGGGTTAACTGTTTGGACACTTTAACAGAAGATTTATTAGTTAATTATCGAGATTTACAGTTTATTATTACCAGTCATCATCCCTATATAATTAATAATATCAGTCCTGCCTATTGGAAAATAGTCACTCGTAAAGGAGGAGTAATTCAGGTACACAATGCGGCTGATTTTCATATTTCTAAAACTCGACAAAAAGCCTTTATTGATCTTATCAATGTCCTAGAAGAATTTCCTCAAGGAATTAGTTAATCGATGAATATTTATTTTTTAGTTGAAGGAAGAAGTACCGAAAAAAAGCTTTATACTGCCTGGTTAACTTATCTTATTCCCGAATTTAAGCGAGTTGATTTTTACGATCAAGTCAATCACAACAATTACGTTCTGATTAGTGGTAATGGCTACCCCTCGATACTTGATGAGGGAATTCCTAACGCCATCGATAAAATTCAAGAAGTATCCAAATATAACTATCTAGTCATCTGTCTCGATGCTGATGAGGATACTGTCGAAGAAAGAGAACAATATGTTAATGACTTTATCACCAAACATATTACTATCCCCGCACAACTTGAAATCGTGATAATCATTCAAAATCGATGTATTGAAACATGGCTACTAGGCAATCGCACAATATTTAATTCTAAACAACCTTTACAGGGACTTTTAGCTGATTATGTTCAACACTATGATGTTTACGAAAATGATCCCGAACTAATGGGTAGATTTAATTGCAGAAATCATGCCGATTTTCATTTTGCTTATCTAAAGTCTATTTTTGAAGCTAAAAAGTTGTCTTATTCTAAAAAATTCCCTGGGGTAGCTCAAGAACAATACTATCTTAATCAATTAAAAAAGCGTATCGATAAAACCGAACACTTAAAAACCTTTCAGAAATTTATTAATTTTTGTGATAATATTCGTCAAAATTTTAGATAAATTGATCTGTGGTGCTTCTGCCAAGGATGAAATATAAGCTGATCTGGCATCGTCTCCTGACTAATAGCTGATTGAGAATACAAGACTATGACAAGGCTTTTGTCCTATAAATTTCTAGGTCGGCAGATTTTTGTAGTATTGTAGTATAATGGTAACTCCAGAAAAACAATCATAAAAGTGCCTTCAGTCTCTTCAGTTAGCAGTTATCAGATAGAAGTTAAAAATTGGCAATTTACTTGATGTTATGGCTTCCTTACGGGATATTCTCAGTTACTATCGCAATTATCAAAAAGCCGCCTTTTTGAGCATTGCTGCATCCAGCGTCTTTGAAATTATCGATCTGATGGTTCCCTACGCTGTCGGACAGATTCTTAATGTTCTTTCCGATCAACCTTTAGATGGATTCGTGCAATCTTTGGTCGATCGCACCATGATTTTAACTCCCTTTGCCTCAGAAAAGTGGGTTAGTTTGGCAGTATTATTAGGCTTAATTTTCCTAACCACGGTAATTAAAGCACCAATTCAGCCTTGGGTGGGTGTATGGTTTCACTGGGAAATATCCTTAAGAGCGAGACGAGATCATCTCAAAAAAATTATTGCCAAAATTCTCACCTTACCCCTATCTTTTTACGATGAAAATAATCCAGGACGCATCGCTAACCGGATCGCCAAAGGGATAGAAAATCATACTTGGACTTATCCCGAAGTGGCGGGAATGATGATCCCAAAACTGTTTAGAGTTTTCGGTATCTTTATTGTTATTTGGGTAATTCAATGGCAAATCGCCCTCGCTTTTGTCATTTCTTTTGTATTAATTGTGGCTTTTATTGTCAGAGATTTAAAAGATTTAATGCAAAAAGAAAGAATTCTTGATCAGCATATCGAAAATACCCAAAGTCGTAATTCTGAGATTATTACTAATATCAAAACCGTCAAAGCTTTCGCCACAGAAGGACAGGAATTATATCGTCAAAAACAGCGTTTAGAGAGAGAATTTACCTACGTTATCTATCGCATTCATAAGGGTTATGTGGACTTAACAACTTGGGAAAAAACCCTCGTCCAAGCTAGTTTATTTGGAGTATTTTTCTTTACTCTCCTAGCTACCGTTCAACAGAAAATCTCGATCGGGCATTTTATCACCACCTATACCCTCGCTAGTATGGCCTATGCGGAATTAGATCCCCTATCTCAAATGGCAGAAACTTTCGCTCGTCGCTATGCTTCTATGGCACGTCTAAACGAATTTATCAACTTGCCTAGTGGTACTGATTCCGGTAGTCTTTTAGCCGATCATGCCCAACACAATCCCTATCATTTTACGGGGAAAGTAGAATTAAGTAATCTTAGCTTTGGCTATAGTCCTGAAAGAAGGATTCTCAAGGATATTAATCTTCTGATTGAACCCTATCAAACCGTGGCATTAGTGGGAAAATCTGGTTCAGGAAAATCCACTTTAGTTAAGTTACTTTTCCGCTATTTTGAACCGAATCAAGGGCAAATTATGATAGATGGCGAGGATATTAGTCGCTTGGATGTGACTTGGTATCGGCGACGGTTAGCGATTGTCCATCAAGAAGTAGATGTGTTTAATGGTACGGTGTTAGAAAATCTCACCTACGGTAATCCTAATATTAGCTTCGAGAAGGTAGAAGAAGCCTGTAAAATTGCCCGTGTCGATGAATTTATTCAGGAATTACCTAATGGTTATTCCACTATTGTAGGGGAAAGGGGCGTGCGTCTTTCGGGGGGACAAAGACAGCGTTTAGGAATTGCTAGGGCGTTAATTGTTGATCCAGATGTGTTAGTTTTTGATGAGGCCACTTCTAGCTTAGATTATGAGTCAGAAAGAGCAATTCAACTAGCCATGAAATCCATTTTAGGCACTCGCACTACGATTATTATTGCCCACCGTCTCAGTACCGTTCGAGAAGCTGATCAAATTGTCGTCTTAGATAATGGTCGCATTGTCGAGATCGGTAGCCATGATCAATTATTAAATCAGCAGGGAATCTATCAACGTCTCCACTCTTTGCAAGAAAGTGGCGAACTGGTTTAGTCTTAAAATAGTCCCCGATAGGGAACCGAGAAAATATATCTAATGGGAGTTGATACTATGTCTAACGAAACCGTTACCTATTCCCTAGAAGCTGTTTTGACGAGGATTGAGGGGAAAATTGACAATCTCCAAAAAGATGTTAACCAAAAATTTGACAGTTTCCAAAAAGATGTTGACCAAAAATTTGAAAGTCTCCAAAAAGATTTTAACCAAAAATTTGAAAGTCTCCAAAAAGATTTTAACCAAAAATTTGACAGTTTCCAAAAAGATGTTGACCAAAAATTTGAAAGTCTCCAAAAAGATTTTAACCAAAAATTTGACAAACTCGACGAACGGTTAAATAAGCTAGAGGTAGGACAGGCAAAGTTAACCGAAAAGGTTGAGGGCATCGATAATCGCCTAAAATCAGTGGAAGGAACCCAAAAAAATCAGGTTTGGACATTAATTATTCTTTTGGCAAGTGCGATCGCTACTGCCGGTTGGAAAGTATTTTTTTCAGGTAATCCCTAGAATAGACCTCTTGCATAATTTTTTTATGGTATAATATAAGGTTTTGC
>NZ_JASJFB010000277.1:0-1887 GCF_030065455.1 Microcystis sp. M53602_WE12
AATATTAACCACTGTCTCTTTTTTACCCCAAGTGATTAAAACTTGGCGTTATCGTTCGGCTAAGGACTTGTCCCTAACTATGTTTATTTGCTTTTGTCTGGGGGTTTTTCTTTGGCTAATCTACGGGATTTATATGAGCAGCAAACCGATTATTGTCGCTAATTTTGTTACTTTTATCTTAGCGGGGACAATTCTCTATTTTAAGATCAAATATGATTAAAATAACTGGCAATCCCTTGCGGCTGTATTTGCTCACGTCATGACAATTTTATAATTTATCCCCACCTCCAGCCACGAAGAGCGGATTTTTAGGTTAATTTATTGTTAAGATGATCATTTTTGACCATTTAGACCAAATTTGGGGTCAAGAAACATGAGCGATCGCATCGAGTGGATTAATGCCCTATCAACCCGTCCCTCCCTAGAAGCGGCGGTGACGGAAGTAGTGGAAAAAGTGCAAGATAAATTAGTCGGATCGGCAGATCTAGCCATAATTTTTATTTCTTCTGCCTATGCCAGCGACTATTCCCGTTTAGTTCCCTTAATCTTGGATAAACTCCCTGTTCCTGTCCTGATCGGCTGCGGTGGGGCGGGGATTGTCGGTATGGGTGACAGGGAAAAAGCGCGAGAAATCGAAGCGAGTCCGGCTTTAAGTCTCACCGTCGCCCATTTGCCCGATGTGGAAGTGCAGCCCTTCTATATCGAAGCGGCGGAAATGCCCGATCTCGACAGTTCCCCCTCTAGTTGGACAGAATTATTAGGGGTAGAAGCGGCCAAAAATCCCCAATTTATCCTTTTAGCCGATCCTTTTTCCAGTCGCGTCAATGATCTGTTAGAGGGGTTGGATTTTGCCTACCCCGGTTCGGCCAAAATCGGCGGTTTAGTCAGTGGTGGCATGATCGAACGTTCTGGGGGTCTGTTCTACCACGATCAACAAAAACCGCGTAATACCTATCTCTATCGTCAGGGAACCGTAGGAATCGCCCTTTCTGGCAATATTATCGTCGAAACTATCGTCGCCCAAGGTTGTCGTCCCATCGGACCGATTTATCAGGTGAGTGAGGGAGAACGCAATATTATCATCTCCATGACCGGTAAAGGGGCCGATGGGACTTCGCAACCACCTTTAAATCTACTGCGGGATTTAATTGCCTCCTTGAGCGAAAAAGACCGAGAATTAGCGCAACACTCCCTTTTTATCGGTATTGCTAGGGATGAGTTTAAAATGCAGTTGCGGGCCGGGGATTTCTTAATTCGCAGTGTTTTGGGAGTAGATCCTCGTCAAGGTGCGATCGCAATTGGCGATCGAGTTCGTCCGGGGCAGCGGGTACAATTTCACCTGCGTGATGCCGACACTTCCGCCCTAGATTTAGAATTACTTTTGCAAGCTTTTCCCCAAGAAAAACCTAATAGTTCAGATGTGCTAGGTGCTTTGATCTTTTCCTGTCTCGGTCGCGGGGAAAATCTCTACGAAAAACCGGACTTTGATTCGGGTCTTTTTCAGCGTTATTTCGCCAATGTTCCCCTCGCCGGTTTCTTTTGCAACGGAGAAATCGGGCCGGTGGCTGGGCGCACTTTTTTACACGGTTATACTTCGGCTTTTGCCCTCTTTCGTCAGGGAATTTAACGCTATACTAAATAGTTAGTACGCTAGGGAGTAGAACGATGATCAAGGCGATATCTTTCTCTGAGTCGGAGATTATCTATCCCGATAGTGACGGTAAACCGATGGCCGATAATACCAAACAGTTTCGCTGGATTGTGACGATCAAGGAAAATCTCGAATGTTTATTCGCAGACAATGACCATGTGTTTATCGCCGGCGATCTGTTGTGGTATCCGGTCGAGGGGGATAATAAAATCTGTCAAGCGCCAGATGCTATGGTG
>NZ_JASJFB010000431.1:0-6532 GCF_030065455.1 Microcystis sp. M53602_WE12
ACTATGACTAGGGAGCTAGTTAAGAGTGGATTAGAGATGAAGATTGATTGAATGAACCAATCATAGTTAAGACCGTTGGAAAAGAGGGTCTGTAGGCGCACGGATTTTCCATTATGAATATAGTATCCTGTCAAGCTGCCTTTGTCAAGAGAAATTTTGACAACATCCAAAAAAACGTAATTGTAGGGGTAATTCATGAATTACCCCTACACCTATTACCCAGTCCAGTAGGGTGCGTTAGACGGCCAAAATTTCCGCTTTAACTTCAAGCTAACAATCCGTCGTAACGCACCACCATCGACTGTGGTTGAATTGATAACTGATTACTGCTCACTTATAACTGATTACTGATAACTGATAACTGATAATAACCCTTGAGCGCCAAAACGGACAACATCGGTACAAAATAACCCCGTTTCCTCCCGCACAGTTTCTATAGCTTTAACTGCCGCCTCCGGACTAAGATGAAAAGTATTTAAACTAATCCCCTTTACCTTCACCTCCCCGAAACTTCCCCCGGCGCTGGCAGTCATTTCGTAGAGTTTAATCACTTCCGTTAGGGGAGGGATGAGAATATCTGGTAAATCCTTGATATGAATTTGTCCAGCGCGATGGACGAGAATTAACCCCGTTGGTTGACTGCCACGCATTAAGGGCAAGGTAGCAGTGGATCCAGGGTGTAAAAGAGAGCCTTGACCCTCAATAAACAAAATATCGTTATTTTCTGCCGATTCTAACACCAAAGCCTCGATCGCACCAGCAGCATAATCGACGCGCACCGCATCCAAGGGTACACCTTTTCCCGCGATCATAATTCCCCCCTGTCCAGTGGCTAAAAATTGCGATTTTAGCCCTTTTTCTGAGGCTGCTCGATGTAATTCGATGCTAGTGGACATTTTGCCCACACTCATATCCGTCCCTACCGTTAGAATACGCTGACAGGTTAAATTTTTCGCCCGCGCTTGCCCAATTTTTAAGTCTTGGGGTTCCAGACGGATATCCCAAATCCATTGATCCGGTTTAAGCTGAGAAAAAAGGGGTTTTAGGGGTGTATGGAGTCCATTAACGAGGGATAACCCTGCCCTTACCCCCTCTTTGATTTCTTCTAGCCAATGGGGTGGTAAAATGCCTCCTGAGGGTGCGATGCCAATTAACAGGGTATCGGGATGATAGGTTAGAGCTTCCCTAACAGTAGCAACAATCGGCAAGGGGCGATCGATTCCGGCCACTTCTTTTAAGGTGCTGCCGGCGCTTTCTGCGTCAATAATCGCCACTACCGGCGCTTTCCCGTAACGCAGATAACTTAACCCGGTTTTGCCGCGAGTTCCTTTGATTCCTTCGTGGAGAAGAATCGCTACTTTCTTGTCAGGAGTCAAATAATTAGTCATCTTCTGTCCGTAAACTAACACCCAAACCGGGTGAATTATTTGGTTGTAAACGTCCCCTTTCCAAGCTTAAACCCGTAAAGGGATCATCGCGTAAATTTAAATGACTATCTAGGTCAAGATAGTTGACAAGCGGGCCAAGATGTGCTAGGGCAGTATTGGCTAAACTGCTATCAGAGTAACATCCGAACATAATTTGCAGTCGGCAAGCTTGGGCAATATGAATCATTCTTTGCACTTCGGCTAATCCACCAGCTTTCATTAGTTTAATATTAATGCCGTGGACTCGATCGGCCAGTTTCGGGATATCTTGACTGGAAAAACAGCTTTCATCGACGAAGATAGGTAGGGGCGATTTTTGGTATAAATCGATTAAATCTCGTTCTTGTCCCGCAGATAGGGGTTGTTCCACATAAATAACGCCTTTTTCCTCTAACCATTGGCACATTTTCACCGCATCGCTCAATTTCCAACCACCATTAGCATCGACAGTTAGGGGCAAATGGGGGACAATTGCTTTAATAGCCAGAATTATAGCTCGATCGGCTTCTGTACCGTCCGGTGAGCCTAATTTGACTTTTAATAAGCTAAAATCGCCGATTTCTAGCCAATCTAACACCCTCTTACCCACATTTTCTGGAGAATTTAAACCGATAGTAACAGAAACCGGCGGAATTAAAGAGCGATCGAGTCCAAAAATTTGCCAGAGAGGTAAATTAGCTTTTTTGCCTAACCAGTCGTGCAGCGCCGTGTCAATAGCGGCACGAGTAGCCGAAGATATCTGATTTTGCCATAAAATTTTCTCAATTTCTTGGCGTTGACAGGGGTGAAAAGATTGTAAAAGAGGAGCGATCGAGTTTAATTCTTGCAGGATTTTATCGGGTTTTTTCTCCTCACTGGTAATATCAAAAGGGGATGCCTCTCCCCACCCTTCGATATTTTCCTCGCTAATTTGCAGCCAAATATTAGTATTTTTACTGGTAGTGCCGCGACTAATCCTTAAAGGTACTCGTTTATGAATAGTAAAAGTTTGCCAGTTTAGCAGCATAATTCACCTCGGGATGATCGGGGAATAGGAACAGAAAAATTATCTACACTTACCCAAATCCTTACTTCTGTCCACTCTCCCCGCAATCATACAACTTCCGGCGGTGTTTTTCGTCAAAGACAAAATATGATAGGCTAACCGAAGGTGTAGGCAAGACGGCTGCGGGTTAGGAAATGGGATGAAATAGGAGTGAGTTAACCAAAATCAATGATTAAGAAAAAGATTTCTTACTGGGTAAATGGAGGTATTGCCCTCATTGATCGCTATCTGATCAGCCAACTACTACCCCCATTTTTATTTAGTGTTGGTTTATTTGCCTCTTTGGGAGTAGCGATCGGCAATCTTTCCGATTTAGCTAATCAGGTAGTTGATGCGAATCTACCCCTCGCTTCGGCCCTAGAAATTCTCCTGTTAAAAGTGCCAGAATTTGTCACTTATTCCCTACCAGTTTCTCTTTTGCTGGCCACTTTAATCACCTACGGTCGTTTAAGTAGTGATAGCGAAACCGTTGCCCTGCAAAGCTGTGGAGTCACTCTTTACCGTCTTTTTATACCCACTTTTTGCCTGAGTTTAATAGTGACAGTGGTGACATTTTTATTAAATGAATATGTGGTTCCCAATGCTAATTATCGAGCCACAGAAATTTTAGTTCAGAAAATTAATAAAGAGGCAAGTTTTTGGAAAAATAAAGATTTTTATTATCCCGATTATGAAATAAAAACCCTAGAAAATGGTACGATTAATCGCAATTTAATAAGTTTATTTTATGCCGAACAATTCGACGGTGAAAAGATGAAAACCGTCACCGTTATCCGTTGGCTAAAACAAGAATTAAATCAAATTATTATCGCCGATTCGGCCCGTTGGAATGCCGTCGATAACGTCTGGGACTTTTTTAACGGCATTATCTATGAATTAACCCCCCCTAACGCCTCCTATAGCCAAGTTATCCCCTTTAAAGCCGAAAAAATCGCTTTATCTCGCTCCGCTTTCGATTTTGCTCGTCAAAGCCGCGATCCCTACGAGATGAACATACCACAGGCGATCGAATATGTGCAACTGCTCAAACTCAGTGGCGATGAGAAAAGAGTCAGGTTTTTTCAAGTGCGAATCCAGCAAAAAATCGCCTTTCCCTTTGTCTGTATCGTCTTTGCTACCATTGGCTGTGCCTTGGGTTCTCTACCGCAAAGAATTAGTCGGGGAACCAGTTTCGGTCTCAGTGTCGCCATTGTTTTCCTCTATTATCTTTTAAACTTCTTAGTGGGCAGCTTGGGACTAACCGCCACCCTCTCCCCCTTCCTAGCTGCCTGGCTGCCTAACTTTTTCGGTTTTGGGTTAGGTCTGTGGTTATTATGGCGACTTAACGGTTAGACTTTTTTGAAAATTTTCGTCAAGATAGGAGACGTAGAGTTATAGCAGGCCCCTTAGTCTATGTTTCCCTTCTTCTTTAACACTTGTGGCAGCACTTCCCGTCAAGAATGTCAAGAGCGTAAATTAACATTCCTCAAATGGATGCGCGACGACCTCGAAACCCGTCTAGCGGGATTAAATGCCGCTATCGAAACTATCGAGCGTCAAATCAGTCGGGAAGGTCAATAAACCCTGAAAATAGGCGAGTTTTCCCCTCGCCTTCTCCCCACAATTAGCTAAGAGAGATAACTTGACAGTTGTATTGGCCAAGAGGGATAATAGAAGTTTGTGTGAACTTTAGCTAGACTAAAATACCTTGGCTAACGTTATTGTAATCGGCGCTCAGTGGGGCGACGAAGGAAAAGGAAAAATCACGGATCTGCTGAGTCGATCGGCGGATGTGGTGGTGCGTTCTCAAGGTGGCGTAAATGCGGGTCATACCGTCGTCGTCGAGGGTCAAACGTTCAAACTCCATCTAATTCCCTCTGGGATTCTCTACCCGGATACGGAATGTATAATCGGCTCAGGAACAGTCATAGATCCCTCGGTGTTACTCAAAGAGATGGCGCAATTACACGCCCTCAATGTTACCACCGACAATCTCTATATCTCGCAAACGGCTCATGTCACTATGCCCTATCATCGGCTGCTCGATCAAGCATCCGAGGAAAAACGGGGTAAATATAAAATCGGCACCACGGGACGGGGTATCGGCCCCACCTATGCCGACAAATCCGAGCGCATCGGTATTCGAGTCATCGACTTGATCAATACCGAGAATCTGCGGCAAAAACTAGAATGGACGATCAATTATAAAAACGTCATTTTAGAAAAGTTATATAACTTACCGCCTTTAGATGCGAAGACGGTGATCGAGGAATATCTAGAATATGCCGAGAAACTGCGTCCCCATGTGGTCGATAGTTCCCTAAAAATCTACGAAGCAATCCGCAAGCGTAAGAATATTCTTTTTGAAGGGGCCCAAGGCACCCTACTCGACCTCGATCACGGAACCTATCCCTACGTTACCTCCTCCAATCCGATCGCCGGCGGTGCTTGTGTGGGTTCTGGCATCGGTCCGACGGTAATCGATCGAGTGATCGGTGTGGCCAAAGCTTACACCACTAGGGTAGGTGAAGGTCCATTTCCCACGGAATTAGAGGGGGAGATCGAGCAGTTATTATGCGATCGTGGGGCGGAATTCGGGACTACCACCGGCCGTCGTCGTCGCTGCGGTTGGTTTGATGCGGTGATCGGTCGTTACGCGGTGCGAATCAATGGTTTAGACTGTCTAGCGATCACCAAATTAGATGTTCTCGATACCCTAGAGGAAATCAAAGTCTGTGTTGCCTACCAATTGGACGGCAAAACCTGTCGCCATTTGCCCAGCAGTGCGATGGAATTCGCCCGTTGTCAACCGATTTACCGAACGATGCCGGGGTGGCAACAACCCACCAGCGATTGTCGAAGTCTGGAAGACCTGCCCAAACAGGCCCTCGATTATCTAAAATTCCTAGGGGCGATCATGGAAGTACCGATCGCTATTATCTCCCTAGGAGCTAGTCGCGACCAAACTATTATCGTTGAAGACCCCATTCACGGACCCAAACGCGCTCTTTTGGACGAAAATGGCTCACCTTGGGATAATCACGAATTTTAAATCATTGCTAAAGAGGATTAGTCAACTATGCAAGTTAGCGTTGAATGTCAAAAAAGACCCGAAAATATTAACCCCAGGGCCCTACGTCGTCAGGGTTTGATCCCGGCGGTTCTCTACGGCCACAGCGGCACGGAATCGGTTTCCCTCGTGGTGGGAGAAAAAGCGGCCTTAACCCTGCTCAAAAAGGCCTCGGTGAATAATACCCTGGTGGATGTTAATGTCCCCGAAATGCCCTGGACGGGAAAAGCTTTGATCCAAGAGGTACAATCTCATCCCTGGAAAAGAAATCTCTATCACCTCAGTTTCTTCTCCGTATCTGCCCACGGTAAGCTCGATATCGTTGTTCCGATTAAAGCCATAGGAGAAGCGATCGGAACTAAACAGGGCGGTTTAATCGAACAGTTCGTCAACGAAGTTAATGTCTCCTGTATTGCTGATAATATCCCAGAAGTGATCGAATTTGATGTGTCGGGGATCGGTGTGGGGCAATCCCTGCTCGTGGGTGATTTGAAAATGCCAGAAGGGGTGACTTTAAAAGATGATCCCCATACCACCGTTTTTGCCATTGTTGCCGCTAAACGGTAAATTAATTGATCGGTCGTCGGTGGTCGGGTTTTGGGGTGATAGGGTGATGAGACAGCTTCCCCCTCCCCAACCCCCACTCTGCCATAACTGCTACTGCATACTTTGTGTTTTTTGTCAAAAAAACTTTTTCTTTGCAATAAAACTACACAAAAAAAAGATCATCGTTGTGGGTGAAATTGACTAATTTACCTGTCTTAACTAGGATCACCTTGTAGGTGTGGCAAGGGTTTCAACCATTGCTGTCCAAAAAAGCACAGAATAACCCACTATGAAATTCTATCAAATCGCTGTAACCATTGTAAAATCGTTGTTAAATAAAAATCTTTCTCAATTAATTCTTAAGAATTTGTAAATATTGCGAAATGTTAATTTAAATATTCTCAAGTTTTTGGAGTCAATAAATAATTTTTGCTTATCTTTGGTGCACATTGGGTTAGAAGTAGG
>NZ_JASJFB010000677.1:0-2818 GCF_030065455.1 Microcystis sp. M53602_WE12
ACGGTAAATGTAAAGGAATTTTACAAACTCCTTGGCATTTACCGAGATTTAGTTCTATACTAGGTAAAGCAACGCGGGATAGAGCAGTCTGGTAGCTCGTCGGGCTCATAACCCGAAGGTCAGTGGTTCAAATCCGCTTCCCGCCATTAACCTGAAATAGTCCTAATACTGAAAGCCTAGCTTTTAATTCTGGGCTGATTTTTACTGCTGCTATGGCTGGAAATTTGGGTAGAAACCTTTAGCGTAAGAGATTAAAAGAATGCTAGAGGAATTTTGGGGTTAGAAGGATATTATCTCGGCATTTTGTCTGCTAATTCAGCATAAAGAGTAACCAAGAGCCTTATTTCGGCGATTTTTTCGGCCACTGTTGACGGTGATAACTGCTATACTGCCCATGAACATTGACCAGATAGGGAACTAGATAAGTCAGTAATGCCGCCAGCCAGCGATCGCCTGTCATACGGCCGATAATTACAGCATAACCGTGGTTAATTGTCAATAAAATTGTCCCCACTACTACAGCCACTCTTATCCCGGTGGGGGCAAATTGGGGGGATAATAAAGGTCGAAAATAGCCGATACTCCCTTTCATCGCCTATAAATCGCACTCTATCAGGCGAGTAAAACAAAAAGTCACCATTTTTAACCCGTAGGGAGACTTCCACCAGAGAGCGGGAAAACAGCCTTCCGGAGCTGCGAGACTAAAATCCCAGTGATCATAATCATCGATACGCCACTCATCTTTGTCGCGCCATCCTACCAATTCCCCAAATTTTCTAATCGTTTCCGCGTCTTGGGTACGCAGGGTGTTAATACTACCGCCGGCGGCAAAATATAACTTCACCTGATTGCTAAAACCGAAATGATCGCCGCTATAATTTTTCCAAAGGCGATCAAGTACCCGAATCACATTAACGGGAAACCGCATCATATCCTCTGGGGTTAAAGTATCGCGGGTTCTGCCGGCAGCTTCGAGGATAACTCGCAGAGTTTCTGCGTCTGCTTCCCTAAAGTTCCCCTCAGCTAGGAATTGCTGTAATTTACCATAGCGCTCGATGTCTGGTACTAACATCTGCCGCGCTTCGATGAGGGCAACCCGTTCGGTTAAAGATTGCAATTGAGCTAAAATATCCTGAAGTTGGGCGTTAATATCTGACATAAATGTAAAGGGGGTTTGTTGACTGCAAAAATTACCGATTTATCGGCAGAATAATTATTTATTTACCGCTTCTAATCGCGACTTAACAAAGCGATTCATCCATGCTTCTAGATAGATGCGATTGGCTTTTTGTTCTTTTAAATCTGTGGTAGTTAAAGGATAAGGTGCTAATCCTTGAATGGCTGCCGTTGTCACACAAAACATCGACTTTTGAAAAGTTTCGCAGATCTGGACTAATAAATCTTCCTCTTGACGAAAACTCTTTTTATAAATGTCGTGCAGATAATCTGGTAAAAAGTGACGCATATCCTGCATTAATAGTGTGGGAGGAATCCCTGCACCTCCGATGGGTAAAGGATCTGCATACAAAGCACCATAGGCAAACATTCCTTGATCGTAGGGAATTTGATAGGCTTGGGCATTATAGGAAATTGTACCGGGGAAAGGTGTTCCGCGAAAGAAAACCGCCTCAACGTAGGGGATTGCCGTATCTGCAAGAAAGGTTAATCCTGCCGATTTGGGGATCAGATCATAGGTTTGTCCTTTGATTTTTACCTGATAGACAATTGCTTGACTAGCATTATCGACTAAATTTTTCTTAATGTGTGCCACCACTTCGGGAATATTAGTAATTTTTCCGACATCGTAGAGATCGGATAAACTTAAAAAAGTATCGGCCATAATTCGCCAAAATTGACCTAAACCGCTATAGTAGGCCATCATCCGCATTTGTTCTGGCAAAAATTCAGGAAAGGCTTTATTTAAAATTAAAACTAGGGGATTATTCCTAAATTTGGACTGAATAACCTTGGCTGTCACTTCCCGAAAAGCGGCACTATCTACATAACTATCTAAACCACCCCCACCATGCCAAAACATGGCTTTCATGCAGTATTCAGCATACTCAAAATTAATGCGATTATGCCACCAGTGTTGTAGTAATTTCTGCCAAGATACTTGACCATTAAAATATTTAAAGAAGGGGAAAAAAACCAAAAACTGATTTTCCGCAATATAAATTAAATTTTTGGAATAAGCATCTAACACCACTCCGTAACTTTTCAGGATACCCACTACCTCGATCAAATTCTGGGGAGTATCTTTTAACAATGCTTCCCCAGCCGTGAGACGATCAATATAGGATGCTAGGGGATGAGAGGAGGACTTGACAGGGATAGTGACCATGCTAGAAGCTTGATAAAATAACTTTCCTGATCTATTTTAACGCATAAAAGCACAACCAATTAGCGGCGGTGGCACGGCGAGTCATGCGGGGATTGAATTCGCCAATTTTATAACCGGTAAACCCCAATTTATCTTTTAATAATTGTTTATTTTCTGGCAAGATCGATCGAGTTAATTTTACTGTTGGGGGACGATTGGCAATAAAATCCGGGGGTTGAGGATATTCACAGCGCCAATCTTCCTCTACTTGACTATTATCCCATTTTCCCTGACTTTCATCGTAGCGATAGCCTAAACTTTGCCAGACCAATTTATTAACGGTTTCGTCGTCAATTTCATCGTTAATAATCGCCCAAATTGTCTCTATATTTAATTCTGGTAGTTCCATAGATTAAGTGAATAGCAGATGGGGTGTGGGGAAGTGGGGTGTAGGGTGTGGGGTGTGGGGTGTGGGGTGTGGGGTGTGGGGTGTGG
>NZ_JASJFB010000152.1:0-8520 GCF_030065455.1 Microcystis sp. M53602_WE12
CACCCAAGCTCTCAAACCTCCTAAAGGGATGGCAGGGAGCAAGACTCTCTTTCCTCGCTCTATTCTTACTGGCTCTGTTGAAAGTAAAAACCGTCAACCTCAAGGAATTAGCCCTAGGTTTTGAAGGTCGGGTATTGGTAGAGTCCCATTACAAACGATGACAACGCTTGTTTGGGGACTTCGAGAGAGATTACCCTCAAATAGCTCCCATTGTAGTCCAGTGGCTCCATATCCCTCAACCCTGGGTATTGAGTATTGACCGCACCAATTGGTCATTTGGTAGTCATCACTACAACATCCTCACAGTCGGCATTGTCCATGAAGGGGTAGCGATACCCCTTCTCTGGTGGATGCTCAAGAAGAAAAAAGGCAACTCAAACAGCGATGAACGGATGCGAACGGTTACTTTCTTGATCTCCGCAATTATTTTGCCCACTGCTGTTATTGTATGTCTTGAATCCGCAAAAGTCCGTATAATTTAGCCAATAACATTATTTTTCTTTTTCTTCAATTAATCCCGATTCAGTTTTTTTCAGTAAATCTGAGGCAAATCTTTCACTAAATCCCACTAAAAAAGCACAGGAAAAGATAAATAAATCCTGACGGGCTTTGTTGGTTATTAAACTAGAAGAATTTTGATCCTGGGTAATCATAAAATCAATTTTAATCAACGTATTTGAGCTAATTAAACTAAAGATAAAAATACCGAAAATTAGACCAATTAAGGGTCTAAACAAACCAATAAAAAGAGGAATGAGGGGGTCGTCATATTTTTTGTCTGTAAAGTCGATAATTCTGAGTAAAATACTCGCAACACTTCCCAACACTCCTGCTGTTGCCGCATAAACTAAACCATAAAATATATGCCGATTAGGATTTATCGTATCACTCGATGATTTTAACTGTTCTGAATAACTACTAGAAGGAATGGGTACTGGGGAGTTTGCTTGAGGTAATGGTTTTGAAATAAGTGCCTCCTCTTGAGAGTGTTTCTGGTGTAAATTATCATCAAATATGTAAATTTCTTGAGCAGAAAATTTGAGGGCAATCATAGATAAAAAAGTTGTAATAGATAAACCTAAAAATATTTTGAATGGGACTGATCTTGTAGAATAGATAGAACTAAATCCATTTAAAATATGTCCCCATAAAAAATAGCGACTATGATTAATTTCCTTTTCTAGATTAATTCTGAATCCTCGAATAGCATCAACTCCGACTTTATTAGTTTTTGCCATGAGCAATATATATTTAATTTCCTCTAATAACAAAATCAATTTAGTTGGATCATTGTTAAAAATAAACCAACCAATTTTCCAGCTATTACTTTTTTTATAAATCAAATAATTCAGGTGATGAATCTGTTGAACTAACTTAGTGAGTTCTAGTTGTAATTCAGGAGAAATTATCGGCAAAACCTCTAATAAAACTTCCCTAATATCCGCATTTAAGGCGTTAACATCGTCATTTTTTTTTACTGGAGTGGAAGTTATCATATTTTTTGGGACTTTTTAGATTGATTAATAGAATGAAAAGGCTATCTCTCCTCCGTATGCCCTCCGGAGACTAATTCAATTTTGTTGATACATACCGACCCAAGGTATGTTTTGCCTCTAGCATGGAGTTCCCCGCGGCCGTCAGCTTCCCCTTACTCATCGTCAACCCGTTGCAGGACTTTCTCTAGGATAGGGCGGGTTTTCTAGATTACTAAAATTCTAACATAAAGTCCCCCTAGAAGGGCGAGGTTTTAAACCCAGTTTTTTGATAACTTTTTAGCCACTTTCTCGTTGTCACATTAGTAAAACGTTTCACCCTGGATAATTGTGATATATTTGTTACATTTCGTTACTTAAAATAAAATTATCTTTGGTTTGAGTTTTTAAATTTACCTCAAAATCCTCTACTCTTAAACAGCTATCTAATTGCTGCTGTAATATTTTTGTATTTATTGCCTCCGTGCTAATTAATACCAATTGGGTAAAGGGTGGATTATTACCCCATTCTTCGCCTATTTCTAAGGTAATTCTCGGCCCCACTTGTTGCAAAATTACTCCTCTATTGGGATGTTCAACAGTAGATAAAATACCCTTGGCTCGCCATACAGTTACGGGTAATTTCCCTAATATTTTTCCCAGGGTTAATAACTGAAAAGGGCGAACACTTTCATAACTCCAAGTATGAAAGTTATCAGAGTGATTAGATTTTAATTGACTAGATACAGAACGAACGGGAAATGAGTCCCTAAATCCTAATAATAAATCTAGGGAAACATCCCCATAACTCCCTTTTAACAAACGCACCCAAGGTGCTATTTTTTGGATAATTTGACTAGCATTAATTTGTGCTTTTTCATCAATCAAATCAATTTTATTGAGAACCACAATATCAGCAGCCGAAATTTGATCAATTAGCAAATCTTGATAGTTAATTTTTCCAGATGGTTCACAAATTTGGGGTAGATAGGTCGCATCAACTAGGGTAATAATACTTTCCAAGCGAATTATTCTACTTAAAACTGGACGCTTTAGGGTTTGTAACAGGGTATAAGGGTTAGCAATTCCACTGGCTTCAATTAAGATCTGATCTGGACGGAGAGATAGGATTTTGGGAAGGGAATTAACCAGATTATTTTGTAAACTACAACAAACACAACCTCCCTCAAGAGTGATTAGATCATCGTCTCTATTTTTAATTAACATCTGATCAATATTAAGACTACCAAAATCATTGACCAGTATGCCGAAACGGCGATCACTTTTACCCTTAAGAATGGAGTTAAGTAAAGTAGTTTTACCCGCACCTAAAAAACCCGTCAGCAGTGTTACTGGTGTCTTCCAGAGATTTGATGACAAAACCATTATACTTGTCCTCCCGATGGTTGTTTATAGATGACTCCCCGTTTCATCACAAAATCAACTTTACCAGTAACATTAATATCCTCAAAAGGATTACCCGGCATAGCGATAATATCAGCAAATTTCCCCACCGCTAACGCACCAATATTCGGCTGCATTAATAATTCAGCCGCTACAGTAGTTGCTGCTTTTAAAGCGCGTAAAGGAGTAATACCATTTTCAACCATCGCTGGAAACTCTTTCCAGTTATCTATATGAGGAAAAGTTCCCGCATCAGTACCAAAAGCAATCTTAACGTTACTTTTAGCTAAATTATCAGCACAAGCAATCAGTTGAGAGGCATATTTTTGATATTTAGCGTGTTGCCAAGGAGAACGACTTTTCCAATATTCAGGATTATTGGCATTGCGAGCTTTTTCTAAAACAGTGTATTGAGTTGGTACCAGATAAACTCCCTTCTGCTCCATCAATTGCAAAGTCTCGGAACTGGCAAGATTACCATGTTCAATGGAACGTACCCCCGCATTAACAGCACGTTGAACCCCTTCCCCTCCATAAGCGTGAGGACAAGCAGAAATACCGAAATCTTTGGCGGTACTAACCAGAATATTCATCTCCTCTTGGGAATAGGTGGTTTGACTCGGATCATCCGTAGGAGAGCTAAAACCCCCTGTGGCACAGAATTTAATCCAATCTGCTCCTGAGCGAATTTCTTCCCGTACTATGCGGATAATTTCTGCTGTTCCGTCTGCTACTTCAAATTTTTCTGGTCTGAACTGAAAAGCAACTAAAGAGGTAAAATCACCATGTCCTCCTTGGGCTGAAATCAGGTGAGGTGCTACCAATAGATCTGGTCCAATAATCCAGCCATTGGCGATCGCTTTTTTGAGATCGACGGTAATAAATTCTGGATCGGGACAACCCACTTCCCTTACAGTAGTAAAACCGTTCATTAACAGTATTTTCAGGGGATTTAAGCTATAAAGGGTCATTAATGGCACTGTCACCATATAAGGATTTTCTGGAATTGTAGGATCCCCTTCACAGAAGGTGATATGAACATGACAATCAATGAAACCAGGGGTAACGGTGTGTCCTTTTAGTTCAATAATTTGAGCGTTGCTGTGATCAACTGTTGTAGCGATCGCAGTGATATTCCCATTTTCGACGCGAATTTCCGTGGCACCAAGGGGATTATCAGCCAAACCATCCCAATATTGATCGGTTACGATTACATAATTTGGGCTAGTGGAATTAGTACCAGTCATCGTTGTTTCTCCTGTTGTTAATTTTTTCAGCGTTTTTATTAGTCTTGAGCTAGGCGATCGCTTAATATCTCGACTTCCACTGGATGAATAAGCCAATTCAAGTTGATAGTTAGCGAATCCGCTTTAATGGTTAGTCTTGATAGACATTCATAGTATGTAGCCAAATGGTATCCGTATCCGCGTTTTCTTGTGTACTACCTAACAAAATTTCAAAATAGGAACGACTATCATAGACATGACGAAGGATGTTACAACGTTCGCTGTCTTCAATTACATCAAAACCCGCCGTTTTATTGGGGATTAAAGTAATCGACTGCATCCCATTATCAGCGGCAAAGCAGAGACGAATATCTAAGGGACTTCCCAACCAAGAGGGATCATCAAAACCAAAGACAGAAAATAATCTAGCATTGGCAACCACTAGAGGTATATTGTAGGGTTTAAACTCAAAAGGAATAGCTCCCATATCGGCTTCACCCCGTCTGTCTCCGACAAAATCGCAGGGAAAGTTATTAAAATTCCATAAAAAAGATCCATCCTCATCTTTGACGGTGATGGTATAGCTTTCTTTGCATCGGTATAAAACCATAAATTGATGACCTCCTTGAATATTTGATTAAGTTTTGTTGATTCAAGAGATTGTTAGGTTGGTTGAGGAAAGTTTGTTTTTTTTTCTCACACCAACCAACTGGTACTATAGCGTCCTATTCGCTTAATAACCCGTTTGGGCATCGATTGGCCCAGCATCAATACCTGCAACTGCCCAACCGACAGCAACGGGATCCTCTGTCACCACGCCAAAAACCAACGCAGCGGCGGAAACAAGATCACTGATCCAGGTATGCCCAACACCGCTAGTCACCTTATTTGGTACTAACATTCCATTCTCAGGAATATTTGATTCTGGATTATAAGCTGCCAAGGTACTTAGGAAAACACCACATGAACCAGTTGCACACATATAAGTCAGATTGGCATCGGCAATGATGCCCCAGGGGCTCCCTGAGATGGTTGCATCCTGTTGGGCGGCATTGCCCACCGTGTTAGTGCTGGCATCGCAAACATAGATACTGCCCATAGAGGAATTAGAGGGGTTGGACGGAGCCGTGGCAATAAAGATTGCTCCCTCTGGATAATTTCCCGGATCTGCATTACCGGCGTTGGGTGAATAGGCCAAAGATAAAATGACCTGTCCACTGGGTACTGTCCAAATAGGACTTAACGAGGCATTGAAACCACTATAGGGCTGATAGTGCAAACCGCCAGCCGGGGTTGCCCAGTAAATGCCTTTTGGTCCCTTACAAACGTCAGTTGCATTACATCCACCGTCATACCCGTAAAGGGTAGGAGTTGAAGATGGGTTTTTGGCATTGAAAATAACCCCCGTGGCCGCACACCCGCCGAGTAACAGACAATCGTAATTAGTTAGCGTCCCCGCAGGGAAAAAGGTCAGAGATACGGACGCTCCATCCGTCTGGCTATAAGATGTGTTTGAACCCACATAAGACAAGCTCGGCACGCCGTTAGACCAAGTGACTGAATACCAGTAGAGGTTGCCATTAGACGCTGCCACGTAAAGAAGGCTTTCGGGGAAATAATAGAAAAGTCCGGCAATTGGCGCATCGGGTTGTTTTTCCGAAGCGATCTGAGTCGTGACATTACTACTTGTGAATTGGCTGCCTCGAGTAGCGGGATTAATGCTATTAAGCCAAATATTCTCGTCTTCAGATCCGTAAACAAAATAGTAAGGTGGTGAATAGTCAGTGTTGCTGTAATCAAGCAGAAACTCAATGGCAGTAGTACTGGCACCATTATTATCAAGATTACTCACCCCCCCTAAAGTATAACTTGGTGGGGTTGGATTCGGTGAAAATTGCCCAACCGAGATCCCACTTTGGTAAGCAGCGACGACAAAAGTATAGTTCTTATATTCACCAGCAGGAATAGTGATTGCCGAAATACATTGAGTGTAGGGAAAAGACATGATTATCTCCTTTTGAGTTGAAATTAAAGGGAATTACTTGAGAGGTCAGAAGTAAATAATTTAATTATTTTCCCTTTCTGTTCCTCCCCATTTACAGTCGTGCCGATTCCCACTGCCGACTGTATCAGAGATTTAGGATAACTAGGCTCAATTAGGGGCGATCGCCTATCTAATGGCAGTTACCATAGGGGTAAGTTATTTGCCCGTCGATACCCTTTTAAAATGTTTAAAGGGACTCCATTAATGAGAGCAGAAAAATTATTGACAGTGGTTTCTAGTTGACCTGTACTGGTATTGACGCGATTCCACCAATCAGTGGCAATAATGTTAGATTTGATGCCATTTAAACCAGCGAAAAAGCTAGAGAGTTCTTTAGGCACATTAGCTGGTACTCCATAAGCACCTTCATAATTATACTGAGCCATTAATGACCAGAGAAAATTATTAGGTTGGTTGATAGCGTCAATTTGTTGTTGTAAATAACTCTGCACGTCTGACCAAAGAGTTACACTTGTACCACACCAATATTGTTTAATAGAACTGCTCCAAAAGGGTGTATTTTGTGCTAACCAATCAGACATACTATCAGGAAATTCGAGAGAGCCAACTACAACTCGGCCAGTAGTTTGCCAAAGGTCTTTTAAGGGTTGAGAAATACCAGAGGGCGGAATTAATTTATCCTGTCCAATAGTGTTGATAATCAGATTAGATAAATCTTGATAGGTTTGGCTTGTCCAATTTCCCTCAAAATCATGTAAGTCAAGAATAACAAATTCTTGGGGATTATCAGCTAAAAATTGCGTTACTTGATTGAGAAAATCTACTAAAGTCAGGGGGAGAGCAAAACTCCCGTGACACATAACAAATTGATTATCCCCTGAGCCACTACTAAGCATTAATCTGAGATCAAGGGCGCGAATACCTTGACTAAGTTGCTGATTGATGTTTTGGTATTGAGTTTGTACCCATGATTGGCTAATACTACCAGCGCAATAAGTTGAGGCATCGTGAGTGCCTGGCAGGGTTAACTCATTGAGACAAAGGTTTTGAATACAAGGGGCAAATAATTCCATCCAATTATTAGCCCAGTGTAATACGGAAGGACGTAACACACTTTGATCATCTGCTAATCCGCCACTGCCATAATTAGGGGTTGGATAAGGACTAATTTGGCTTTGGGTATTACCAGGGAAATAACCAAGGGCGATCGTTACTACCCCATCATGAATCCATCCTACAGCAGATGTATTAGTAGTATCTGGAGTAGGATAAACAAAAAGACCATTGGGAATATTTTGCCATTCAACTAAAACCCCATAACCTGCTTCTGAGGGGACAGGCGTTGATAGTCCGTGAACTCCACTCTTTTTAGCACTAATTGTAAAGTTAAAGTTACTTACCTCCTCAAGGGTATATTCAACATCACCCGCATCATCTATACTGTCATGACCTACTGTTTCTTTAAACTCAGCATAAAATTGAGTAAAGGAATTAGGACTAATCTGAGAAGATGGCTCCCACTCCATCTGGTAACTGTGGGATTTTACTTGATTGATGTTATATGGCGTAGCGTTGACAATTTGTATGTGAAATCCAGCACCCATAATAATTTTCTCCTTGATGAAGATGAGTATTGTTGACTTTTTAAAGTCGTTAATTGAGTTACAGTTAAAGATAATTACTTGAGAGGTCAGAGAAGTAAATAATTTAATTATTTTCCCTTTCTGTTCCTCCCCATTTACAGTCGTGCCGATTCCCACTGCCGACTGTTTAGCGATAGAATAATTAGCTTAACTTAGTGGCAATATCATCTAAATCTTGCTCTGTTAGCGTGAGAGAATCAGCCACATTTTCCGTCAGCGGCCAGTCAATTTCCAGAAGATTGAAATAAGCTTGGATATGCTGAAAATAGGCTTCTTGCAGAAATTGCTTCAGGGGGTTTGGTTGCGGTTGAGAAAAAACGCCACATTTACCTTTCATGGCAAAAGTGCTGGGATTTAACGCCAGATAATTACAGTTTTTCACTTTCTGAATTTGACTATTAACTAATAGTGCAATTCTCGAAGATTTAGGAATATTACAAGATTCATACAGGGTGGGAATCTGCTTTAATTGCTGAATATTCCAAGCATGGGGAACAATATCCAAACTATTCCAGAGTCGGCTGCTTTGATTGAGACCTGGCTCCGTATTTCCGTAGTAATCAGAAAAGGTTTGATCCCCTGGAGTTGCTCCCGCAGAAAATTGGGTATTGACGGTGATTTGTTTACCGGTAGGGTTCCAAGTTGCTTGATTTTCGTACAGCCATAATGCCATTACTGGAGATAATGCTCCGCCTAAACTATGGCCGGTGGTAATGATTTCAATAGGTTGGTCAGATTGGCTGGGAATTTCCTGGGTCAAAAATTCTAAC
>NZ_JASJFB010000050.1:0-10913 GCF_030065455.1 Microcystis sp. M53602_WE12
AGGGTCTGCTGAAAAGGTTTTCCCTGGTGGCAGGGTGTGGGGTTTTACCGGTTTTGAGGTGGCCAATTACCTAATTTTCAGGGAAAAAGTACCTGAATTTTCCCCCCAATCACTCCAAAGGTCGGCACTTTTTGAGGGAAAACAAGTCTAAAAACCCTATCCAACAAGGTTTTTAGATTTATTCAGCAAACCCTAAATAATTCTAAAACCGAAGGGATTGATGTTCTGCCTCGCTCAACAATCCAAGCCGCTTCAGCTAAAACAATAGCCGGTAAAACTAATTCACTGTTCGGGTCAGAAAGGATCGTTTTGGCATTTTTTCCCAATCGGGGATTCCCTTCTAAAAACCAAATTAAGGCGTGAGTATCCAGCACATATTTCATCGGTTTAAGACCAATCTAAGTGGTCATCTGCATCGCCCTGAAATTCGGCGAATGAAAAATCTTCTTCTGTAGATTGATAATCCCCCGTGAACATTCCAAAGCACATTAATTTGGGATATTTTTGGATTGGTTTATCTTCTAAAAATGTGATAATAACTGAACTTTCTTCTAGGTTATTGGGAGTTTCTAAAAGCTCGAACTTTCCTTGTCTATAAATGCCTTTAACTGATTGTAGCATTGACTTAGTTTCCTAATTGTTAATTAAGTTTTGGAGATAGTCTATCTAATTTTACCTTAAATATTTTCTGGAAGCATCTCAATTTTGCCAGTGGAGTGACAGCATAACCCCTTCCTATATAATAAAATGTTAAGTTTAGACTCGGCTTGAGCTATGTCTTTTAGCCTATAACAGTTTCTATCTTCTTGTCAAACCAAGGATTCTAACTATTTTTTGAGATAACTTTAAGTCTCAATATCTTCCTTGATTGTTACTATTTTTACATAACTACTCTAGGAGAGCCTTTATGGTTTATCTGAGTTAAGTATGCTAAAATGATAACACCGCTTCATTAAAAACTGATTTGAGCCAATTGTTTTTATTACAAATATTTTACACACTTCAAGCAAGAGGGCTACACCACTACTACCAAATCATTACCGTCCGCACCAACCACCATCGACAAAGAAGCGTCAGAAACTCGCCCCTTGGCGAAGCGGTGGGGAATAGTTCATTACTCCCACAGTTTTATATTTTCTTTAGAGATGGACTGTCCTAAAACCTGCTCAGAGCGGCCAAAAGTCAGAAAATAGAAATAAAGGTGCGATTGGAGAACTTGAGCAGCGATCGCACACATCAGCCGCCATTGGAGAAAGATAAAGTTATGGCAGATAACTACAGAAGTCGCATTGTTACCCAAGGTACCCAACGCAGTCCGAATCGGGCCATGTTAAGAGCGGTAGGTTTTGGGGATGAGGACTTTAGCAAACCAATCATCGGCATCGCTAACGGATTTAGCACCATTACCCCCTGTAACATGGGAATTAATGATTTAGCAATGCGTGCCGAAGCAGCCACCAGATTAGCGGGGGGAATGCCGCAACTTTTCGGGACTATCACCATTAGTGACGGGATTTCCATGGGAACAGAAGGGATGAAATATTCTCTCGTTTCTAGGGAAGTAATCGCCGATTCCATTGAAACCGTCTGTAATGGACAAAGTCTCGATGGAGTCCTCGCTATCGGGGGTTGTGACAAAAATATGCCGGGGGCAATGATTGCCATGGCCCGGATGAATATTCCCGCTATTTTCGTCTATGGTGGCACGATTAAACCGGGGCGCTACAAAGATTGCGATTTAACCGTGGTCAGTTCCTTTGAAGCCGTGGGACAGTACAGCGCCGGTAAAATCAGTGAAGAAGACCTCATCGGAATTGAACGCAACGCTTGCCCCGGGGCCGGTTCCTGTGGTGGAATGTTTACTGCTAATACCATGTCTTCCATTTTTGAAGCCATGGGGATGAGTTTACCCTACTCCTCGACCATGGCCGCCGAAGATGAGGAAAAAGCCGATAGTACCGAAGAATCGGCCAAGGTTTTGGTCGAGGCGGTTAGAAAACAGATTCTCCCTAGCCAAATTTTGACCCGTAAAGCCTTTGAAAACGCCATTTCGGTAATTATGGCGGTGGGAGGTTCCACTAACGCTGTGCTGCACCTTTTAGCCATTTCCCGCACCATCGGGGTAGAATTATCGATCGATGATTTTGAAACTATCCGGCAGCGTGTACCGGTTATCTGCGATCTTAAACCCTCCGGGCGTTACGTTACCGTGGATCTGCATAAAGCTGGCGGTATTCCCCAAGTGATGAAAATTCTCCTGGTTAATGGTTTACTACACGGGGATGCTCTCACCATTAGCGGTCAGACTATCGCCGAGATTTTAGCCGATATTCCCGACCAACCGCCCTCAGGCCAAGATGTTATCCGTCCTTTTAGCAATCCTGTCTATAAAGAGGGTCATTTAGCCATTTTAAAAGGAAATCTGGCCACAGAGGGGGCCGTGGCCAAAATTAGCGGCGTGAAAACTCCGGTCATCACCGGACCGGCGCGGGTGTTTGAGTCGGAAGAAACCTGTTTAGAGGCAATTTTAGCCGGAAAAATTCAAGCCGGGGATGTGGTGGTTGTCCGTTACGAGGGACCGGTAGGCGGACCGGGTATGCGGGAAATGTTAGCCCCCACTTCGGCAATTATCGGCGCCGGTTTAGGGGATTCCGTGGGATTAATTACCGATGGTCGTTTTTCCGGGGGAACCTATGGCATGGTGGTCGGTCACGTCGCTCCAGAAGCGGCGGTGGGTGGTACAATTGCCCTAGTCGAGGAGGGGGATCAAATCACTATTGATGCTCGTCAGCGTCTCTTGCAGTTAAATGTATCGGAGGAAGAATTAACCCGTCGTCGTCACCATTGGCAACCGCGCCCCCCACGCTATAAAACGGGAATTCTCGGCAAATTCGCCAAGTTAGTCTCCTCTAGCAGTCTCGGCGCTTTAACGGATTTGAATCTGTTCTAAAAGTATAACTAGGGTTTGCGGCAAAAAGCTTTTCCTGGGGGCAGGGTGTGGGGTGTGGGGTGTAGGGTGTGGGGTTTTATCGATTTTCAGGTGGTCAACTACCTAATTTTCAGGGAAAAAGCACCCACTGCTCACCCAACACTCCCACTGATAACTGATAACTGATAACTGATAAGACTGACGGCTCTAATTAAGTAGGTGGGTGGAATTAAATATAAGATGAACGTAGGTTGGGTTGAAGCATGAAACCCAACCCCCGCATGGGTTACGCTACCGCTAACCCATCCTACAAATAATTGTGCCTCCCTACTTACTATCGATTAATAACTATGACCTATCTACTCACTGTCTATCGAGCGCTCGAATGCCGTCCGGATACCTATCGGGACTGGTATGACCAAGGCAATATTTTAAAAGAAAGAATGGACTATTTTGGAGCCTTAATCAGCTACGAAAAAGCCTTAGAATATTATCCAGATGATTATTGGGCATGGTACAAAAGGGGTATGATACTAGAAGACTTGGGAATGTATGAAGAAGCGGCTCAAAGTTATGCTAACGCCGCACAGGTAAAGGATGATAACTATTGGGCTTGGTACGATCAAGGTTGTGTTTATCTACAGGAATTAAAGGACTACGAAAAAGCGATCGCTTGTTTTCAACGGGCCCTAAGTCATAGTCCGGGGGACTATTGGGCGGCCTACCGGCAAGGGGAGGCCTATCGATTGCTGAAAAATTACGAACGCGCTATCACTTCCTATGATCTGGCCCTGGGGGCGCGACCCCGGGATTATTGGGCCTGGTATCGTCGCGGCGACGCTTTCCGGGATTGGGGCAATCCCCAAGAGGCTTTATTTAATTATCGTACCGCCCTCGATATCCGACCGCAAGATTACTGGTCCTGGTATCAACAGGGTGTGATCTTACAGGAATTACAGCGTTTACCAGAAGCGATCGCCTGTTATGAAGAATCGTTAAAAATCGATCAAGATGATCGCTATGCGTGGTATAATGCCGCCTGCTGTTATGCCGCCCTCGGTCAACAACAAAAAGCGATCGACTGTTTACGCGAAGCCATGGACATAGAACCGGATATATGTGGCGAATTAGCGCGTAATAACTTTGTTTTCGATGGTTTAAGGCAAAATGAAACCTTTAATGACCTCTTGAGTTGCTATTCCCCCAGCTAAAATCTTTTTGCATTACCTAGGGTTTGCTGAAAGGGTTTTTCGTGGGGTGTGTGGGATTTTAGGCATTTTCAGGAAAAAGTGCCTAAAAATTCCCCCCGATTGCTCAAATGGCTGGCAGTTTTTTGACGGCAAAAAAGCCTAAAGATATTATACTAAATCCGGTTATCAAAAACTGATTATTTATTCTCCCTATTGCCTATTGCCTATTGCCTTTTGCCTGTTCTCATACATAGCCCATACTCAACGGATTTAGTATTAGCCAACAAGGTTTTTAGATTCATTTAGCCGGTTTGGATTAGCTACAATTGCAATTAGAGAAAAATTATTGAGAATCTTATGCGAGAACTAGACAGAGACAAAACCATCGAACAACTGAACGAAATCATGGAATTTGAACTAGCGGGAGTTGTCCGTTACACCCACTATTCCCTGATGGTGACAGGTCCCCATCGCATCCCTATCGTCCAATTTTTCCAGACTCAGGCCACGGAGTCCCTCACCCACGCGCAACAAGTCGGGGAAATTCTCACCGGTTTAGAAGGTCATCCTAGCTTAAAAATTGCCCCCATCGAGGAAAGCTATGAACACAATATCAAAGCAATCTTGAGTGAGAGCCTCAATCATGAGAAAAAATCCCTTGATTTGTACAAAGCACTCCTAGAAACCGTCGAAGATGCCAGTATTTACCTAGAAGAATTCGCTCGCGGTATGATCGGACAAGAAGAATTACACAATCTGGAAATTCGCAAGATGCTGCGGGATTTTGCTTGAGCTAGGATCAAAGCTAGAGTTTATCCACTAGCTTATGAATCTTAGTTCCGCTTTACCCACTTTTATTATCACTCTCCGGGAAGGTTTCGAGGCCGCTTTAGTGGTGGGAATTGTCCTCGCTTGTTTACAAAAATCGGGTCGATCGCAACTTAACTCATGGGTGTATCGTGGTATTGGTGCGGGAGTGGTCGCTAGTGTTTTGGTCGGTATTTTGCTAGGGGGAATCCTTTTGCAAGTGGATGCTTCTCCTAGTCCATTCGTACCAATGCTCAAGGAATTACTGGCCGCCACTTTTGGACTGATTGCCGTTTTGATGTTGAGTTGGATGTTAATTTGGATGACTCAACAGGCCAAATCTTTGAAATCTGAGGTAGAAAGTGCGGTAAAAGCGGGTTTAAAATCGGAAAATGGGGCAGGAAAAGCGATTTTTCTGCTCGTTTTTATCGCTGTCTTGCGAGAGGGATTTGAAACTGTCCTCTTTATCCTGGCCCAATTCCAAAAAGATTGGCAGATCCAAACCTTCGGTGCGATAGCGGGGTTAAGTATGGCGACTTTGTTGGGAATTCTCCTATTTGCGGGGGGAGTAAAAATTAATATCCGTCTCTTTTTCCAAATTATGGGGACTTTCCTCCTCTTAATCGTTGCGGGATTACTCATCGGTGTTTTGAAACATATCGACGCAGGAATCAGTCTTTTAAGTGAAATTGACCCTTTTTATCGCCATTTCTGTCCTTCTCTCCCCTCCTCCTGTCTTCTCGGTTTTCAAGTTTGGGACGGTTCCCAAATTTTGAGCGATCGCACTTTCCCCGGACTCCTCCTCAAATCTCTGTTTGGTTATCGTCAAAACCTCTATATCAGTCAAATTGTTGCCTATATCCTCTTTTTACTGCTTATCGGTGGCCTCTATTTCCAAAGCTTACGACAACGTCCTCTATCTACTTTATCAGGCCCTAGGGAATAGTTAAGAGGGAAATGGGGAAGTGGGGAAGTGGAGAGATGGGGGGTTGGGAATAATGAATTATGAAGTGGGGTGTGGGGTGTGGGGTGTGGGGTGTGGGGTGTGGGAATAATGAATTATGAATTATGAATTATGAAGTGGGAATTGGGAATTGGGGAGAATACTAACTCCTGACTCCTGACTCCTATCTCCTATCTCCTGTCTCCTGTCTCCTGACTCCTATCTCCTGACTCCTAACCCCACCAACAAACTTTTTCAGCAAACCCTAATCATGACTACTTGGCAATGTGACGGTATCCCTAAAGATGGTAAAACTTATCCGCAAGCGATTGCGGGAGGTCATGAACCCTGCGAAAATACTACTCCTGATTGTCCTATCTGTGGCCTACCTAGGGAAGCGATGGATCCCGTAACAACGACGGTTAAAACCACGGTGGTGGTGTCCCCGGGGGGTACAACTAGAGTCGGCCAAAAATCTAACTGGTTACTTCCCTTCGCTTTGATAATTACCGCTTTAACCGCAGGTTTAGGGGGTTGGAGTCTATTGCAAATGCTCATTCCCAAACCCGATACTTCCCCAGTTGTCGGGGAAAAAACCCCAGATAGGCAATCTAAGGCAACTTTTGTGAGTAATACGGCTAAAAATCCCGATTTATTTAGCCAAGGTGAGAAAATACTGCTTAATTCCACTCCTAACAAAGAAAAAGGCGCAGCGGCCTTTAAAAAGGAAGATTGGGCAAATGCGATCGCAGTTTACCAACTGGCGGCCACTCCCCAAGCAAACGATCCGGAGGGCAAAATCTATTACAATAACGCCAAAGCTAGACAAAAGGGTAATAAACATACTATAGCCGTCGTTGTCCCCATCGCTAACGACCCCAACAGCGCCAAGGAAATTCTCCGAGGTGTGGCAAGGTATCAAGAGGAGTTTAATAATTCTAATCCGGGTAATCCTTTGGAAATAGTCATCGCTAATGATGGTGGTGGGTTACAATCAAAAGCGATAGCCGATGATCTGATTCAATCCGGTCAAGTTTTGGCAGTTATGGGCCACGGAATCGATCCTTTTAGTCAAAAAGCGATTGAAAGTTACGAAAAAGAAGGATTAGCGATTCTTTCTCCCCTGACTACCAGTGTCAGTCAAACGGGAAATGCAACCCTGAAAACTATTCCCCTTAAAGATAAATCTCAGGAAGTTTTAGGCAGTTATCTGGAAGCAGTGGCCAAAACTTTGGCTAATTATGCTAGTCAGCAAGAGAAGTCTCCCTCAGTGGTTCTTTTTTATAATTCCGATAGTCCCTATAGTCAAAAATTAAGGGATTCCTTTGCTAAAGCAATAAAGCAACCAGGAGGCAAGATAGTTAAGGAAATAGACACAACTAAAGCCAATTTTAATGCTAAAACTGCCATAGATCAGGCAAGACAAGCCGGCGCTAAGGTGGTATTTTTGGCCTTGAGTAAAGATGGCGATCGCATTGATCAAGCCGTGGCTATTGCCCAAGAATCGTCTGGAATGCTATTATTAGGCGGAAATGAACTTTATACACCCGATATCCTTATTCAAGGAGCAGATAGCATCGACGGATTAGTTCTAGCAGTACCTTGGAGTTTCCAAGCAACGGATCCTTTTGCTAAAGATGCGCTGAAAAGTTGGCGCGGTCGCGTCAGTTGGCGTACTGCTACCGCCTACGATAGTATGAAAGTATTAGGGGAAGCGATCGCTAAAAGTTCTGACCGTGCTACTGTAGTCGAAACTTTAAATCGAGGAATCACCTTGCAGGGAAGCACCACGGATTTTAACATTTTTAATCAAGTTCCCTTGGTGCGTGCTAATCGCGGCAATGAGGGGCCAAAGGGTTCTCAATATCAATTCGATCCTAAGTAGGTAGGCGTTAAAAATTATCAGATGCCCCCCTTATCAAGGGGGGATTAAGGGGGGACTAAGGGGGGATCGGCACCCCCCTTATCAAGGGGGGCAGGGGGGATCGAACCTAAAATCCATTTTTAATTTAATTATAACCAGCTACTTATCTAAAATAGATAATGTGATGTCGAGGAGTAGAATCAAGTCTAATTTTATGAACAATATCTTACCCATCCTAGCTTTGTTAATGTCGGTGTCGGGAATTGCCGTGTCTTTGGGACGGGAGGAAGTCCGATGTCATCTCGGTTTAGAATCGGCAGCCTGTCCCCAGGAAGAACAAAAAACCAGGGAAGACACCCCCGCAACTACCCCCGCAACTACCCCAGAATCTCCCCGGATAGAAGAAACTCCCGCGGAAAGTACCCGTAATATCGAACCTTCCCCCGAAGTTTCCCCCTCTCCTGAAAGGGAAACCCCGGTGGAATTCACCCCCATCCCGGAAAATAACCCCAGTCCAGAAGCACCCCCCGAAAATCCCCCCACCTCAGAAACCAAAGCGGTGGAAAAAACTCCAGATGCAGAACAAAGTCCCGATGTCAATCCATCTAAAGATGGAGAAACTGAAAGTATTCCATTAGAGGTTATTCCCCCCGGACAGTAAAATCGGACAAAATCAATTTCTGGTGGGGTAGGGTTGATTCATGAATCAACCCTACAGATCCCGGACAGTAAAATCGGACAAAATCAATTTCTGGCTGAGGATAGGAACTCATGCAAGAAGTAGTTATACTAAATCTGGTTATTAAAGACTGATTATTCATTCCCCTTTTTGCATGAGTGCATGAGTAGAAAACGGGTTTCTCGGAGAAACCCGTTTTCTGTGCGTTACTCAACGGATTTAGTATAACTACTTAATTTTTCTGCTGCTGTTGCTGATTAGGTAAAAACTATTTACTTTTAGTCAAAATTAATTAACTTCTAATCCCGGAATGCTTAACTGTTCGGTTTTTGGCTGTGTTTCCCCCAGATAATCCCCCTGCAACATATTAATTAAACAGCCACCAAGATGATAGGCCATATTCACGGGAACCGCGTTACCAATCTGTCGATATTGAGAGGTTAAATTACCGGTAAATTGCCAATCATCGGGAAAGGACTGCACTCGTGCATATTCTCTCACAGTCAGAGGACGAGTTTCTTGGGGATGACATCTTTCTGTTTGGGTTTGTGCCGGACTACAGGTAATAGTTAAAGCCGGTTCATCCCAAGATAATCTTTTAGCATATCCTGTCCGTCCGCCGTGATTTTTGAGACTATTTTTCATATATTCTTTTTGAATATCCATCGGCAAATTCCGCCAATTTCCTCCTGCGGGAACTAAGGACATAATCTCTTTTTTTCTTTCTTTATATTCTACTCCTGGAGAACTGGGACAATTCTCTAGGGCTTTTTTCAGAGAAATAGTATAGTTTCTATATTGGGGAAAAATCGGTTTAATATTTAGATCTTGACGGGTGGCGATAATAATTAATCTTTCTCTTTTTTGGGGAACATCAAGAAATTGAGCCGATAAAACTTGATAAGCAGCATAATAACCGATTTCCTGTAAAGCTTGCAGCATTAATTGGAGGGGTTCTCCTTTTTTATTGCTTAATAATCCTCGAACATTTTCGGCTATAGCGATTTTAGGTTGCACTTCCTGTAAACAACGAGCAAATTCAAAAAATAAGCTCCCTCTCAAATCTTCTAATCCTTTCCCTAACCCAGCATAACTAAAAGGTTGGCAGGGAAAACCTCCAGCTACAATATCTATTTTGTCTCTAAAATTGGAAAATTTAATCTTTTTTATGTCTTGATTTATAACATTCCATTGCGGTCGATTAAGTCTTAAAGTATTAACACAATCTTGATTAATTTCCACCAGTAATTGCGTTTTTAGTCCCGCATTTTCTAAACCTAAAGCCATACCACCACAGCCAGCAAATAATTCGATAACCGTGTAATTAGTTGGCTCAACAGTTTGTAAAATTCTCAATTCTCTGGGGGATTGGTTATTTTTAAGATTGGTTAATTGCTCGAGATCAAATAACCAATCAACTTGATTGATTTTCTGACCTTTGATTAATTTTTTCTTTTGCCATGTTAGTATTTCTGCGGTAGTTACACCGAGAATATTAGCGGCTTTTTGTAGATTTACCTGAGTCATAACCAATAATTAACAACTTATCTACCTCTCTATTATACATCAAAGTAGCTAAACTTGATAAAGTTTTTTTTCGATTTTCCTGACTGTCATCTTTAACTTATTCAGGATAGTTTCATAATCTAAGTCCAACATTGACCAAAAAGCTTGCCCTGCTAATAGCTCAATATTATTCTCTTTAGCTTTGGTTTTGCTAATTGTCCAAGAATTGCCCATATCTAAAGCAGCGGCAAAAACTGAGTTAGGATGTATTTTAAATTCATTGATACTCCGATCACTCTGGCTACCAGTAAGAGTATCTTTTTTAGTTTTTAATTGAGTGTATTTGATTATTCCTTGATTAAAAACTACTAAATCCACACCTTTGATTTTAAAATTTAGAATTTTTTCTGGTACAAAAACCTGTGAACTAATAGAAGCAATTTCTTCTAAAGTATGACCTAGACTTTCCGAGATAAGATTGACATATTTATTCGATAAGTACAAGTTTTCACATTGAGCAAACTCAAAAATATTTTTAAATCCTTTCTTCTTTTTGAGAGATATATTTTTAAAATCCTGTTTTTCTTTCAGGATTTTTTCAACTACTTTAGACTGGAACTCCTCCAAAGCATCATCGATTTTTTGATCCCTATTGTCTGCAATGTCTGTGTCTGTTTTTCTATTTTCTTGAAAATATTCAAAAATGAAATCATCAATTAGACGACAAATTTGATAAGTATCTACCAAGTCATGAGTAACAAAGGTAGGAATTTTGATCGCAGGTTTCTGTAAATTAATTTCTTCTAATAATTGGGTCAAGTTATGGCGATAAGAGTATAAATAGCTCATTATAGTTAGGGTTTGCTGAATAAATATAAAAACCTTGTTGGATAATACTTTTAGACTTTTTTGACCTCAAAAAGTGCCGACCATTGGAGTGATTGAGGGGAAAATTCAGGTACTTTTTCCCTGAAAATTAGGTAGTTGACCACCTG
>NZ_JASJFB010000122.1:0-7980 GCF_030065455.1 Microcystis sp. M53602_WE12
GGCAGGGTGTGGGGTGTGGGGTGTGGGGTGTGGGGTTTTACCAGTTTTGAGGTGGTCAACTACCTAATTTTCAGGGAAAAAGTACCTGAATTTTCCCCCGATCCCCGCAATGGCTGGCACTTTTTGAGGGGAAAAAAGTCCAAAAGTCTTATCCAACAAGGTTTTTAGATTTATTCAGCAGACCCTAGATAATAACATCTTTAGCGATCGCTTGGGTCGCGCCAGAAAACCCACTAAGCTAAGACGCATCTTAACCGCCTATCCTTAGATTAGCTGAATCTCCCCTTGCCCCCCGATGTGGGTGGTAGGGTTGATTCATGAATCAACCCTACCTTGAATCAACCCTAGTAGTTGAGCGGTAGGGTTGCCTCGTCTCAATTTTCTTTCTTTCTCACAAATATGAAGTATAATGTCATCGATAGCTAAACCGCACAAAAAATGAAATCCTATCCAGTAGAGTTCCGTCAGAAAATCCTCGACTGTTATTATAACGAACCCATCTCTCAAAGACAATTAGCGAAAAGATTCTGCGTAACCCTAAGTTTCGTACAAAAGCTTTTGAAACAATATCGAGAAACGGGAGATCTTCGACCGAAGACTTATCGATGTGGACGTCATTTAAAACTCACGCCAGAACAAATGCTCGTCCTCGGTACGTTAATTGAGGAAAATAATGACGCAACTCTAGCTGAACTATCAACACTATTCCTAGAAAGAACTGGTATAGTGTTAAGTGTGGCGACAGTGGCAAGAATAGCCGAACGCTTGAGAATAACCCGCAAAAAAAACTATACAACCACCCGCACAAGAGACAGAAAAACTACAACAACTTAGACAAGAATAGAAAGTAAGTGGGTGGGTGGAATTAAATATAAGATGAACGTAGGTTGGGTTGAAGCATGAAACCCAACGCCCGCTCATGTTACGCTACCGCTAACCCATCCTACAAATAATTATGCCTCCCTACTTAGGGTTTGCGGCAAAAAGTTTTTCTTGGAGGCAGGGTGTGGGGTGTAGAATAAGATTCCCCGGAAGCAATCTTTTTAATGTCTCATCGCTTCTATTATTTTCATGGTTTCGACGCTGACAGTACAGACTCGTTGTAATAAGTCAATTACTGTTTCTTTATAATCGGCAAAGCGATAGTTATTAAATCTTTCGGCGATGGTTTGATCTTTGGGTTTCTTTTCCTTATATTGATCTAAAATCCATTCTAAGGCCGAACGATTACCGAGTTTATATTCCCAAGCAATTTTGGGAATATCTTGTAGGAAAGTGACATCATCAAGGTTGATAGAATTTTTTTCTCGGTCAGCTTTTAGTTTAGTTTTCGGTTTGAGATTATTATTAGTATCAATGCGAGTTAGTGGGTAGGGTGCGACGGTTTCATAGTTGATATGTAATTCCATTAGTTTGCTTCCCCATTCTACCCATTGAGAGAAGTTATCATAAAAGGGAAGTCGCGGAAATTCTCGCTTGAGGTTTAATTCATATTTACTGCGATATTCCGGGTAGTGAAGGACTGCATAAGTGTAGTGGAAGATGTGGAGTTTGGTGATGGTTTTATCGTTGTAATGTTTTTGGAATTGTTGCAATCCCCAATCGGTGATATTATCGATGCGGTTTCCTTCTTTCTCGTAGTAGTAGAGGGGGAGACATTGAGTTTTTTCAAGTGTATCTAAACCAATTAATAAATCACAGGAAAGACAATGAAAAGGCTTGCTTGAACTAATGCCAGAAAAAGCTATTATCTTATTAAAAGACTTTAGATCTAATGAAAACATCTCGTAATGGTTTTCTGTCAATCGATGATTAAATAATTTTTCTGTGTATTGAAATTGCTTAAAATAAGGTCTATATAGAGATAATTGAATTAAATTATCATCGAAATCAGACTTTATTCGAGATTTCCAGAAATTCTCTAAAGAAGAACTCCACTTTATTGAAAAGTCTTGTAATTGATTTTCAACAGAGTAATTGTATTTTTCAATGAAAAAACTAATCTTATTTATTAAACTCTCTTTGAGAGAATCATATACCCACTCATCTCGATTGGTTACTACACCCAATGAAAACAACTTAAACACAGCTTTCTCAGACTTGCCACTTTTGACATCCTTATCAATCAAGGGTAGCAGTTGATAAAAGTCATTATCTGATTGATTGAGCCAATTATGTTTTTTATCTGGGATGATATGCTCAAAATCAAGCTGATTAAGTTTTGTCGATGACAAAAACTCTAATTTTTGCGCTGCTGTATCCAATTCAGGACGGCGAGTATATAAAATTCGACAAGGAAGATTATTACTTTCTCGCTTCACCATCAAACTAATCGCCACCCCCGTCTGAATACCGAAAACATTATGAGTTGTCCCTGAAAGTTTAGGATTTTTCCTGACATTACCACCTAAATCAATGATATAAATTTCACTAAACTCATTCTCTACTACTTTTCTAAATCCATCATAAGCCAACGCATCGATAAAAGAAGAGTTAGTAATAAACGCTATTATACCATTTTTATTTAATCGATCCGAAGCCCAACGAATAAAGCGAGTGTACATATCATAGACGACAATTTGATTCTGTGCCTTACCTTCTTTGATATAAGTATATTTAATGCACTTGTCAATCGCTTCATAACTTCGATTTGCATTACCTTGATTAAAATTCTCCTGCCTGGCATTATAAGGAGGATTACCAATAATTACAGAAATATTGCGGTCATTTTGATTATGAATCCGTTGGGTATTCTCCGCCGACATAGCAAACAAATCCATCTGCTTGATATTAGAAGCAGCATGGTCTAGGGTATCCACAAAACAGATATGCTCAAACTCCTCATACTCACCCATCTTCTGCTTGTAGGTGAACTCAATATTCAAATTCGCAATATAATAAGGCAGAATTGCCACCTCATTACAGTGCATCTCATGCTTATACTTGTACCGTAACTTATCCTTCGGTAAATACTCAATCAACTCCGTTATAAAAGTTCCTGTCCCCGTCGCCGGATCTAAAATTTCTACTCCTGGATCCGCCAACAACTTACCAAAATGCTTGTGGACTAAATAATCGACACTTTCAATCATAAAACGGACAATTTCATTGGGTGTATAGACAATTCCCAACCGGTCCGCCGCTTTCGGATTGTATGCTTTATAAAAATTCTCATAAATCGCCTTGAGAAATTTCTGCTTCTCGTGGTGGTTATAAATATTCGCCGCTGTCCGCCGAATTACCGCATAATAACGTTCAATAGTCCCTAAAGTATTGCGCTTGGTATTACCAGTAAAGAAAGTTTCAATCACTCCCTGTAATTCCCTGGCGATATTATTTTCCCGGTGAAACTGAGACTCATTAAAAATATTGATAAAAATATCCTCTGTCAGGATGTGCTGAATAATCATCTCTCGCACATCTTCCAGACTAATTTCTGGATTGATTGACTTGCGACAAATCTCTAAAAAATTGTCCCGCGCTGTCACAAAATTCCGATTCGTCTCCGACTGCAACGCAATTAAACCCCGCAACGCTTCTAAAATTGTTGGTAAATCTTCCTTAAAACTAGCAATCGCCTCTCGAAAATCCTCAACCTCCGGACGTACATAATTAATAAAAGCATTAATAATCCCATCCAAAGCCTCATCATCGCGCATCGAGACGCGCAGTCTTTCCTCTCCTCCTTGAATTAAAACCGCCGTCTGGGAATCTTCAAATAAAATATTGTCATTGGGGTAGCCTTTCGCCAACTTCTTCTCAATTTCTTCATCTAAATTATCGTATTGATCCTTACTTTCCCAATATCCCCAATCTAACCGTAAAGCATCCTTAACCGTCCCGTCAGGATAGACAACTTTTCCCGACTTAGTGCGATAATCCAACTCCGGAATTAACAAAAAATCCCGCGCCTTGCAATAGTCATTTAACAAATTCTGAAAAGCGACTCTAATCGAAGTTTCCTTGCGACTGCCGCCATATTGGACAATCTTCTCAACTTCCGCCTGATACTGGCTGATTAATAATCTAGACATGGGCTTAGAGGAGGTAAATTAAGTAGTTATAATCAAAGAGAAGATAGATTTTGGACTCTGATCCCCCCTGCCCCCCCTGATAAGGGGGGTGCCGATAGGCGGGGGGATCTACCCTTGATAAGGGGGGTGCCGATAGGCGGGGGGATCTACCCTTGATAAGGGGGGTGCCGATAGGCGGGGGGATCTGACAATTTTTATTTCGATGTTTTTCACTGGTGCTGGCGTGCCATCACTTCCCGCAAGATATGGTCAATTCCTGTTTCATATCCCTTTCCTTGAGCTTTTAACCATTGTAATTGATCTTGACCTAGTTGAATAGCTAATTACTGCTTTGATGGCGAAAAAGATACTGTTTTTTGAGTAAAAAACTCATCACCTAACGGCGGCTCACGATTATTTGCCTTTCCTTATCTGGCAAAGTTTTAATTCGATTTCTCGGAATAAATAGCTGAAAATTTGTCAAAACGTCGTGCTTAGTAGATTGATTCATGAATCAACCTACTAAGTAGGTAGGCTTTAAAAATTATCAGATACCCCCCTTATCAAGGGGGGATTAAGGGGGGATCGACACCCCCCTTATCAAGGGGGATCCCCCCGCCTATCGGCACCCCCCTTATCAAGGGGGGCAGGGGGGATCGAACCTAAAACCCAACAGTTTTAAATAATTGGACTGGGTTTCGTCAAATCAATTCCTGTAAAATAGCTTCGATTTGTTGTTTTAGAGGAGGAATGTCATTTTCAACAATATCCCAAATAATCTCTAGATTGATACGAAAATATTCATGAATAGTTAAGTTTCTTAGATCGCTGGCATCTCGCCAAGGAACTTCGGGGTATCTTGCTTGAAATTCTTGAGAAGTTGCTCTAGCTGCTTCACCAATAATTTGTAAATGATAGACAATCCAAGTTTGAATTAATTCTTGTTGTTCAAACACGGTTTTTCCCTGTGGAGCATACTTTTCTACCCGCTCAATTGCTTCTAAAATATCCCGCAAGCGTTCGGTATCATCTCTCATAGTGGTATTGCTTCTTTAAGTACCCGCTCTCTGATTCTATCTTTAAGTCCCTGTTCGGTAACAATATCAACTTTGCAGCCTAACAAAGCTTCGAGTTCTCGAATTAACGGCAAAGGAAACCAGGGACTCCGACGTTCGCTACAATAATCAATTAATAAATCAATATCGCTTTTTTCGTCAGCTTCTCCCCGTGCGACAGAACCAAAGATTCGCACGTTATTTGCGCCGTGTTTAGCAGCAATAGCAATGATTTTTTCTCGTTTGTTTTTGAGTAATTCCTCAATTTTCATGATCTAAGTAGGTAGGCGTTAAAAGTTGTCAGACACCCCCCTTATCAAGGGGGGATTAAGGGGGGATCGGCACCCCCCTTATCAAGGGGGGATTAAGGGGGGATCGGCACCCCCCTTATCAAGGGGGGCAGGGGGGATCGGCACCCCCCTTATCAAGGGGGGATTAAGGGGGGATCGAACCTAAAATCCATTTTTAATTTAATTATAACCAGCTACTTACTGACAATTTTTAACACCTATCTACTTAACCATAGAACAGATTACACCTTGATTGTCTTTAATCGGGATGACAGGATTCGAACCTGCGGCCCCTTCGTCCCGAACGAAGTGCGCTACCAAGCTGCGCTACATCCCGAAAATTTTCAGCTAAATCATCATAGCATATTCGGCCTTGATTGGGTCGAGACTTGCTAGGATATTACAGATATAGGCAAAAATTATCGGAGTAGTTCAGGCGTGACGGTAAAACCAGAGTGGTTACGGGTAAAAGCACCGCAATGGCAGCGAGTCGGCAGTGTTAAGGAAGTTTTACGCGATTTAGGCTTAAATACCGTTTGTGAGGAGGCTTCCTGTCCCAATATCGGCGAATGTTTCCACGCGGGGACGGCTACCTTTTTAATTATGGGTCCTGCTTGCACTCGCGCCTGTCCTTACTGTGATATAGATTTTGAGAAAAAACCGCAACCTTTAGACCCCACGGAACCCCTGCGACTAGCGGCAGCCGTGCAACGTCTTGATCTTAATCATGTAGTGATCACTTCTGTCAATCGCGATGATTTGGCTGATGGGGGCGCTAGTCAATTTGTCCGTTGTATCGAGGAAATTCGCCGCATTTCCCCAAAAACCACCATCGAAGTGCTGATTCCCGATCTTTGTGGCAATTGGCAGGCTTTAGCTTTAATTCTTGCCGCTAAACCTGAAGTTTTAAACCACAATACCGAAACTGTTCCCCGTCTCTACCGTCGTGTGCGTCCCCAGGGTGATTACCAGCGTTCTCTAGAATTATTGCAGCGCGCTCGCGCCATTGTTCCCGCTACCTACACAAAATCGGGCATTATGGTGGGATTGGGGGAAACCGACGAGGAAGTGCGCCAAGTGATGGGCGATTTACGGGCCGTCGATTGTGATATTCTCACCATCGGGCAGTATCTGCAACCATCGCCAAAACATCTCGGTGTACAGGAATTTATCACCCCCGAACAGTTCCACGCTTGGCGCGAATACGGTGAGTCTCTGGGATTTTTACAAATTGTTGCGAGTCCCTTGACAAGAAGCTCTTATCATGCTGAACAAGTCAGGGCTTTAATGAATTTGTACCCGCGAGAGTCTTGAGATGGGGCAGCAATTGCTGAAAAGCTCGTCCTCGATGGCTAATTTTTCTTTTTAATTCGGGAGACATTTCCGCAAAGGTTAAAGCGTATTCGGGAACATAAAAAATCGGATCGTAACCAAAACCACCTTCACCCCTAGGACTGGTTAAAATTTCTCCCGTACAGATTCCTGTGGCGCTCAAGGCAATCTCACCATCGGGACGGGCGATCGCAATTACACAGACAAAACGGGCCGAGCGATCCTGATTATCTCCTAATTCTCTGACGAGGCGATCGATTCTTTCTCGATCATTTTCACCGTAGCGGGCCGAGTAAATCCCTGGGGCATTTCCTAACCCGGTTACTTCCAATCCCGAATCATCAGCGATCGACCATTCTCCCAATGTTAGGGCAATTTGAGCAGCTTTTAAATAAGCATTTTCAGCAAAAGTCGCCCCTGTTTCCTCTATCTCTAAATCATCGGGTTTTAACTGCAATTCTAGGTCAATATCAGTTAAGTATTCCCCTATCTCTGCTAATTTACCCGGGTTACTCGTGGCTAGAATTAATTTTTTCATCGAAAATAATCGGTTTGAAACCCCGGCCTTTTAGGGCGGCTTGACGTTGAGAATATTTCACTATACACTAAAGCTACAGTAAAAACTTTTAACTCCCTGACTGCTTTGGATCGGACGGACATTTCCCCCTGATTATTGCGAGGATTAAAGTTAAGCATGGGTTCCTTAAAATTCCCATTGACTGAAAGACTCAAAGACAAACATATCAAGGAAGTACAAATAAGTGGGTGGGTGGAATTAAATATAGATGAACGTAGGTTGGGTTGAAGCATGAAACCCAACGCCTGCTCATGTTACGCTACCGCTAACCCATCCTACAAATAATTGTGCCTCCCTACTTACATCCAAAATACTCGGCTCGCTGGTTTGACAGCAATTGTCTTTATGAAGATGAAAAAATAGAAACATCTCTTGACTCCGAAAAAGCGATAGCTATGTTGTTAAGGAAGGCAGTAGTCAGGAGATTATTTTATTTATTCCCCCCACTTCCTAATTCCTAATTCCCACACCCCACACCCTACACCCCACACCCTACACCCTACACCCCACACCCTACACCCTACACCCCACACCCTACACCCTACACCCCACACCCTACACCCCACACCCCACACCCCACACCCCACACCCCACACCCTACACCCCACACCCTACACCCCACACCCCACTCCCTACACCCCACACCCCACACCCCACACCCCACACCCCACACCCAACACCCCACACCCCACACCCCCAATCCCACACCCCAA
>NZ_JASJFB010000786.1:0-2096 GCF_030065455.1 Microcystis sp. M53602_WE12
CAAATTTCTTCTAAACTCTGGATTAAGATTTCTGAGTTCAGGTTTCCCTCTAAACGCAAGGCTAGGGGGATATTATAAAAAGAACTATTCGACTCAAATTCAGCCAAAAACCAGAGACGAGTCTGAGCAAAAGATAGGGGTAATTCTGCTGTTTTGTCCCTGGGTAAAATCGGCAGTTCAGTTAGTTGTTCTCCTTCGGAAAGCCGTTTTATTTCTTGGGACAATTCGGCGATTGTCGGTGCAACAAATAACTCGCGTAAGGGCATTTCTACCTGAAAAGCCTCACGGATGCGCGAAATTAGTTGCGTTGCTAATAATGAATGTCCACCCAACTCAAAGAAGTTGTCGTGAATCCCCACCTGTGAAACTTTTAATACTTTTGCCCAAATCGAGGATAATATCTCTTCAATGGGGTTACGCGGCGCAATATACTGCTCTTGGCTTTGGAATTCGGGAGCCGGTAAAGCACGATGATCGATTTTACCATTAGGCGTTAAGGGTAGGGATTCCAAAATGACAAAGGCACTAGGAATCATATACTCTGGTAACTTAGCTTTCAGGAATTGCCGCAGTTGAGTAATATTAAGCGAATTTTGCTCTTTTGGAGGGGAAATAATCTCTATTTGGGGAATAATATAGGCGACTAAACGTTTCTGATTTGTCTCATCTTCCCGAGCAATTACAACAGCCGTTTTGACCGCACTGTGCTGACTAAGAACGGTTTCAATTTCTCCCAATTCAATGCGGAAACCGCGAATTTTTACTTGATTGTCAATGCGTCCTAAATACTCAATATTACCGTCGGGTAAATAACGCCCTAAGTCTCCCGTTTTATATAATCTGCTTTCTGTTTCCTGATGGAAGGGATGAGGGATAAATTTTTCATTGGTTAACTCTGGATGATTGAGGTAGCCTCTCGCTAATCCCGCACCGCCTATGTGTAATTCCCCAGGCACACCAACAGGAACAGGTTGCAAATATTCGTCTAAAATATAGGTTTCTACCTTAGCAATGGGACGACCAATCACTGGTTTGAGGTTAGCTGTGATCAAACATATCGTGCTATCCACAGTGCATTCTGTCGGGCCATAAACGTTATAGAAATTAATGTTTTCAGCCTTGGCCAAAGTAGCCCACATAGATTCATCAATGGCTTCTCCTCCCACCAAGACAGATTGAGGATGATTGTCACTTTCTAGCAATCCTACTGAAATTAGTAGCCTCAGTTGCGATGGTGTGCAATCCAATACATCTATTTTTTGCTGCCGCAGGTGGGATAACATGGCATGGCTATCAAATCGCACCTTTTCTGGCACAATGTTCAGGCTATGACCATATATCAGTTGAATAATTTGTTGCACAGAAGCGTCAAAAGCTAAAGAGGCATTGATGCTGACTCGCAATGGGGAAATCTGATGGTGAGCATAGATAGCTTCATGCAGTCCGTGAGCAAGATTGACAACGGAGGAGTGCTGAATCATCACTCCCTTTGGCTTTCCTGTTGAACCTGAAGTGTAGATTGCATAAGCTAAGTTTTCCGGTTGAACTTCACAGCAGGGATTTGATTCCTGTGCTTGAGTGATAAACGACCAGTCAGTATCTAAACAAACGATTTCTGATTGGTGTTTTGGAAGTCCTGCGATTAAATGTTTTTGGGTTAACAGAACTCTAATTTGAGCATCTTGGAGGATATACAGTAAACGCTCAGTTGGATATTCTGGGTCAAGAGGAACATAAGCACCACCCGCTTTTAATATCGCTAATAACCCCACAATCATGTCTAAAGAACGTTCAAGACAAATCCCCACTAATTGCTCAGGTTTTACTCCTAAAGACTGCAAATAATGTGCTAACTGATTAGCTCGACAATTTAACTCATTGTAGGTTAATTGTTGCTCTGAATATACAACTGCTACCGCTTCGGGTGTGCGTTTTACCTGTTCTTCAAATAACTGATGAATACACTTGTCAGCAGGATAATCTACCTCAGTATTATTCCAGTCAATTAATAACTGTTGTTGTTCAACTTTAGTTAACAAAGGTAATTGAGAAACTCTCTCACTCGGATTAGTAATAATCCCCTCAAGTAGAGTCAG
>NZ_JASJFB010000686.1:0-1965 GCF_030065455.1 Microcystis sp. M53602_WE12
CTTAGTCCCCCCTTGATAAGGGTGGTGTCTGATAATTTTTAACGCCTACCTACTTAGGAGATGGCTTTTATTTATTCTCCCCCCGCAACGCGCACGAAGTGGTCTCCCCATCTCCCCACTTCCCCACACCCCACACCCCACACCCCACACCCTGCCTCAATGTATTCTAAGATACAGTCTTGCGGGCGAGTGAGTGGAACGAACCACAGAGACACAAAGATCGATCACTACTATATAAGTTAAACTTATCACACAAAGAATAAGAGAGCCGATTATTTTTTGGGAATTTAGGATAACCTTTTTTACCTTTTATCATACCAAATCCGTTTTTAATAGTGTGATTAACTGCCAAGTTATGGATTGTTTCTCCCTGCTCCCCACCCCCTGCTCCCTGGTCTCCTGTACTTTTTAAACAGGATTTAGTATCACTATAAGTGGGAGAGAGTCACAAATATTGAGATGCACCCAAAAAATGAGTCTAAAACTTTACTTTTTGCGTCATGGCGAAACCACAGCCAGTCAAGCGGGTAGTTTTTGCGGTCGATTAGACTTGCAACTAACCCCGGCCGGCGATGAAATGGCCAAGGATTTCGCTCTTGTCTATCGAGATGTGCCTTGGACAGGGATCTATTCTAGTCCCCTCAAGCGCACCATGGCCACGGCCACCCCTTTAAGCGATCTCTTAGGTATTCCCATCCACAAACGGGAAGGATTAAAAGAGATTGCCTACGGCCAATGGGAGGGAAAAACCGCAGCCGAGGTTAATCGGGAGTTTCATGATGATTATGTGCGCTGGTTAGCAGATCCAGGCTGGAATTCTCCCACAGGGGGCGAAAAAGGCATCGATATCGCTCGCCGCAGTTCGGAAGTATTAGAGGAAATCGACCATAATCACGATGATGGCCATATTTTGATCGTTTCCCATAAAGCAACGATCCGAATCATGTTATGTTCTCTTTTAGGCATTGATATCGGCCGTTATCGCGATCGAATTGCCATGCCCGTGGCCTCGGTGACGATCGTCGAATTAGCCGAACACGGTCCCCTCTTTCAAGTCATGGGCGATCGCTCTCACCTCCGCAATGACCTACGCTCGCGAGCGGGAACCTAACCAGTCAACAGTAACCAGGGAAGCCCCGAATTTGGTCTCCTGAAAAACTATGTGCTTGATGTTATATTTTCTACGACACGGACAAACGGCCTATAGCAAAACGGGAGGATACTGTGGTACTCCAGAAAATGACCCCGGTTTGACTGCCGAAGGCATCGAAATGGCCGAGGAATTCGCCGATGTCTATCGTTCTTTACCTTGGCGCGCGGCCTACGTCAGTCCCCTCCAAAGAGCTATTCAAACCGCTAAACCCCTCTGTGAAGCGGTAGGACTGAAATTAGAAATCCGCCAGGGATTACAAGAGATCGGTTATGGTCTTTGGGAAGGTATGCACCCCAACGATATCGATCGCCAATATCATGATCTCTATGTACGCTGGTTGACGGATCCGGCTTGGAATGCTCCCCCCAACGGAGAAAGGGGGATCGATATCGCCCGTCGTTCGGCGGCCGTTTTGGAGGAAATTGAACACACCCACAGTGATGGCAATATCCTGATTGTTTCCCACAAGGCCACCATCCGGATCATGCTCTGTAGTCTGATGGGCATCGATGTGGGCCGTTATCGCGATCGGTTTGAAATGCCCGTGGCCGCCCTCAGTATCGTCGAATTAGGCAGTCGTGGCCCGCTTTTCCATGGCATCGGTTTACGTTCCCACCTCAGTGAGTACCTGCGTTCTCTCCCCTGCACCTAATCAGGAGACAGGAGACAGGAGACTCCGAGACAGGGGACAGGAGACAGGAGACTCCGAGACAGGAGACAGCTTTTTTCTCCCCACACCCCACACCCCACACCCCACACCCCACACCCCACTTCCCCATCTCCCCACTTCCCCACACCCCACACCCCACACC
>NZ_JASJFB010000116.1:0-18420 GCF_030065455.1 Microcystis sp. M53602_WE12
ACCCTTATAGAGAAAGGCATTTAGCGATTTTTGTCAATTGTTTTTGCTCTAGAGCGAACTAATCAATTAAGTCTCTTGCCAGATAAGGATTTAGTCGATTTATGCCCCCCTATCGAACCATACCAAGTAACGAAGAACCCAAAAAGTAAATCCAAGAAAGCCTAATAGTGCCAAGAAAGATAATATTTTAGTTAAACCAGCAGGAGAATTCTCCACCTCAACTAATTTTTCTAATTCTTGTTTAACCCATTTAACATTAAATACCTCTTGATAAATTCGATTGGTCACTTCTAGATAATAATCATTCTTAATCACTAATTCTGCTTGCTGAAGTGCCAATTTTTCCGTTTTGTTATCAGCAAAGACTCCCCCCTGCTGCAAAATTTCTTGATAGATTTCTAATGTTGACCTAACATTTTTATCAGGAGTTAAGAGACTGTTTTGTATTTTCCAGAGATGGGCTGCCGCTTTATTTTGTAACCAATTTTCTACAATATTTTTCTGAATCAATTGTTCAATTTTTGGTTTTTCTTCTCCTTTCCGCAACTCATTTTTATTGTCGATTAGCAAACCGATAACTATTTCCGTTAACTCCAAGTTACCACCCGTCCAAGCTAGAATTTCCTCAATTAAAGCTGCTCTTTGATTCTCCTCAAATTTGGGCGTTAATTGTTTTTCAGCCAGTTGATATGCTTCCCCTTGACGTGCTATCTGTGCTTTTCGTTTGGCTGCGATTTCACTTAACTCTAAAAAACGCTTTTCTGACTCATTAAGGTCTTGATTTTTACTCCAAGTTAAAGCTTCTGCTAAATCTTGATCATAAAGAAGTTTAGTGTCATCTTCCCCTGAATTTAACCAAACTTCGTACTTTTCAATGTATGGAGGGATTTTATTTAATTCCGTTGTCACCCAAGTTTCATTAAAAACATTTCTATAAATCTTATTATAAACTTTTAACTTTTGTCGGTCTTCAACTACCAATCCCGTTAAGCGTAATTCTATTTGATCAAGACTACCATCATCGGTAATTTCACCATTTCTTAAAATTTCTAGGTAAAGCTTCAGCATTCTTCTACCCGTGACACGCTTATTTAATAAACGATTCCGAATAGTTTTTAGGTGTTCTGGACTATCTTGAGATACCCAGTTACTAATTACTTGCGACTGGATAAAATCGCCGACAGTAATCGGGTTTGCTGGGGATTCCTTGCCAAATTCAGGGCGAGATGTGGAGATTAAACGACAAATTTTTTGAGTTAAAAACGGTTGTCCACCTGTCCATTCTATAACCTCCTCTAAAACCCGTTCTGGTGCGATAACTTTGTCCTGCAATCCCTCGGCAAGTTTTCTGGCATCCCTTTTAGTAAATCCAGATAATCGAATATCTTGACCAATATTAAAAGGACTACGATTATTATCTAGAATAAAGTTAGAAACTGCCGCTACCCCCAACATACAAAAGGTTAGACGTTGGTAATCCCTATTATGGGGACGGTTTTCATGACAGCTACGCAGCCAAGCAAAGAAATCATCTGTGGAAAAATTTAAACTCAGAACGCTATCAATTTCATCGAAACAGATAACAATAGGTTGGTATATCTCCTTTAAGAGAATTTCATCAACAAATTGATCAAGACGATTAATAGCTGATTTATAGGCTCGTTCATCCCACCAAGTTTGCTCTTTTCCCCGAATAGAAAGATTGAAGCGTTTAACCAGTTGCTCAAATAATACTCGATACCAAATATCTTCGGAGATGTTTTTTCCTATACCACTCAAATCAATGGTAGCACAATCAATATTATCCTCTTGCAGTCGTTTTTGTGTCTGTACCCACAAACTTGATTTTCCCATTTGACGGGAATTTAACACATAGCAATACTGTCCATTTTTTAGATAGTTATAAAATATATCATCTGCTTCCCGCTTGATATAACTAGGTGCATCTAGGGGAACGCTGCCTCCAACATGATAAAAATTGGTCGCCATAGCATTAAAATTAGCAATTTGTCTGATTGGTTAAGTTCGATGAATAATTTAATCAAAGGTTATCTGTGCCTAAGCTAGTCCGCATTTAAAGTTCTGGGTTCGATGAGGGAACGGGGAACAGGTGAAAACGAATATTAGATTTAGATGTACAACAGTTTAACTCAATATATTGGATTTTAGGAGGATAGGCGATACCTAAAATAGTCGCTGTATAGTGGATAACGGGGTTGAACAGCATTCTGCACAAAGGTTACTAATCCTAAACTATGAAGTTGCCAATTAATTGTTGCACCTAAATCAACGGGAGAAGAGGACTCTACAACCTTTTTCATTCCTGCTGCTAGGTTTGGATGTTCTTGTAAGTTTAGCAAATGTCCTCGCAAATGATCCCCATAAATTCCCTCTTCCGTGGCTGCTGTCTCTAAAAAATCTGCTAAAGACAGTTGTTTTTGGCTAATCCCATAAATCGCCTTTTGGATTAAATAGGGATGTCCCCCGACAAGATTAATTATTTTTTGCAGTTCATCTTTTCCCAAGTTAGCCTGATATTTATTGGCTAGAGTCAAGACCTGTTCTAGAGTAAAATCAGGTAACAGGATTTCTGTTCCTACATTTAAAGGAGATTTATTCAGGTCAGCAGGAACATAATTTTCTGTGGAATAGGTGATAATTAAGTGTAACTTTTGCGGCTCTTCGGTTTGTGTTATGCAATGGAGGGGGGTTATAAGGGATGGAACCCTTATATAGAAAGGCATTTAGCGATTTTTGTCAATTGTTTTTTATCTAGAGCGAACTAATCAATTAAGTCTCTTGCCAGATAAGGATTTAGTCGATTTATGCCCCCCTATCGAACCATACCAAGTAACGAAGAACCGAAAAAATTATCATGATTGATGTTGTGGGACATCGACGACAAATTTATGATTAACATTTATAGCAAGCAAATTTTAGGAAAAGTATGCCGAAGCAGAACTCCTCTATTTACAATCATTAGCAATTGCTTAGAAAGCTTTAGGGGAGAATCCTCCTACTACTGTTAAGATTCGGGAAAACTTACAAAGGCTGCGACAACAGCAACATCCATCGTCTTAACTGTGATTGATGTGATTATGGGATGGACTATGATTGATTATTGATGAAGACTTGCTGAATACAACACAATCATAGTATTCATTCAATCATTCAAATCACAGTTTAGACTTATTATGGGATTATGGGATGGACTATGATTGATCATTGATGAAGGTTTGCTGAATACAACACAATCATAGTATTCATTCAATCATTCAAATCACAGTTTAGACTTATTATGGGATTACCGTAGGTGCTTCTCATCCATGCCCCTTAGATTACCAGATTTCGTCCCCCCCCCTGAACGGTGACAATTTATCAGCGTTTTCTCCCTGTTTGTCGCCGGTGATACCGTTGATGAACTAGGCGATAGCTAACAAAATAGGTTATAGTAGCAAATACCGTCGCTGATAGTAAGCAACCAAAAAACAGGGTCAAAAGAAATTGGCCGCCAGAACTAGCTAACTTTTCGGTGAAGCTTTGATTAGTTTGAAAAATGTCGCCCAGATTCGATCGCCCGCTTTGACCAAGAATAAACTCTCCTAATTTATAATTAAACAGGAAAATTGGCAGATCGGTCAAGGGATTGCTGATATAAGTACCGGCAGCAGCCGCGATCTTGTTGGCGCGAAATAGGGTGGCTAAAAAGATAGCGACGATGATTTGAAGGCCCATCCACGGGAAAAATCCCGAAAAAACTCCCAAGGCAAAACCCCTGGCAATTTCCCTAGGATGTCCTTGTAATCGCATTAAGCGAATATACCAATAGCGCAAAAATCGCAGTAAGCGATTACTCGAATATTTGCGGCTTTTTCTCGCTTTTAATGACCGTGAGCGCATATTTTCGGGCATAAATGCTGACAAAATTGATACCGACTTCAATTTTAGCAAGGGGTGATTAAGAGATGTTAAACACAGGGGATACGATCGCCGCCATCGCTACGGCGATCGTTCCGGAACAGGGTAGTATCGGTATTGTCCGTTTATCTGGTAGTCAGGCAGTGGCGATCGCTCGTCGGCTTTTCCATAGCCCCAATCGTCAAAAATGGCAAAGTCATCGTATTCTCTACGGTTATATCCGGCATCCCCAAAGTCAAGCAATTATCGATGAAGCTTTACTGTTGCTCATGTTGGCTCCCCGCTCTTTCACCCGCGAGGATGTGGTGGAATTTCACTGTCATGGCGGCATTATGCCCGTACAACAGGTGTTACAGTTATGTCTAGAAAATGGGGCGCGTTTGGCACAAGCGGGGGAATTTAGCCTCCGTGCCTTTCTCAACGGCAGAATTGACCTAACTCAAGCCGAAAGCGTCGTCGATCTCGTTGGGGCGCGTTCTCCCCAAGCGGCACAATTTGCCCTCGCTGGTTTACAGGGGAAACTCGCTCAACCGATCCGCCATTTGCGCGCCACCTGTCTCGATATTTTGGCCGAAATTGAGGCCCGTATTGACTTTGAAGAAGATTTACCGCCCTTGGATTGCGAGGCGATTCTCAATAGCATAGAACAGGTTTTTTGTCAAGTAAATTTAATTTTGGCCACCGCCGAGCGCGGGGAATTGCTGCGTAGTGGTCTGAAAGTGGCGATCGTGGGGCGGCCGAATGTGGGTAAATCCAGTTTGTTAAATGCTTGGAGTCGGAGCGATCGAGCGATTGTCACCGATTTACCCGGCACTACCCGCGATATTGTCGAATCTCAGCTAGTTGTGGCGGGAATCCCCGTACAAGTCCTCGATACGGCAGGAATTCGCTCGGCCAGCGATCGAGTCGAACAAATTGGGGTGGAACGTTCCCGTCAAACGGCCCGGTCTGCTGATTTAGTTCTCTTAACCGTCTCCGCAGAGTCAGGATGGACCCGGGAAGACGAGGAAATTTATCGCTCTGTCAGCGATCGCCGATTAATTTTAGTGATTAATAAAATTGATTTAGCTCATCCCGAAACGGTAATTTACCCAGCAGAAATTGAGCGAGTTGTCAAGCTGTCGGCCGCCCAAAATCAGGGTATTGAAGACTTAGAAAAAACTATTATTAATGCTGTCCAAAATCAAGAACTACAGGCGGCTAATTTGGATTTAGCCATTAATCAACGACAAGCGGCCGCTTTAACTAGGGCGAAAATTGCTTTGCAACAGGTCAAAAAAACAATTGACCAAAATTTACCTTTTGATTTTTGGTCGATCGATCTGCGTACTGCCATTCAATCCTTAGGAGAAATTACCGGCGAAGAAGTGACTGAATCGGTACTTGATCGCATTTTTAGCCGTTTTTGTATTGGTAAATAAGCAATGAGGAAATCCAGTCAAACAGAAACAAGGTTTTATCCTTTTGGGTTCGGTTAACTGTAGTCTTGTTAAGGATTAGAGAGATCAGATATTATTGGAAAAAAATACTTTCCACCCAGCCGTAATAATGGCACTTCCCAAAAGGATAATCAATGTCCAGACCTGATTTTTTTGGGTTCCCTCTACCGATATTAGCCGATTGTCGATGCCTTCGATTTTCCCGTCTAACACTTTAATATCCCCTTTGAGATCAGCTATTCCTATTTCTACTTTTGTCAAGCGTTCATCAATCTTATCGAATTTTTGACTAACTTCCTTGATACTGTCTTTAATTTCTTTAAGGACGACATCCAGGGAATAAGTGACAGTTTCGTTAGACATTGGCTAAACTCCTATACTGCATCTGGTTGGATATAATTTTATCTTAGTCTAGGCTTTAAGAAAATTTTCTTTCAGGAGCGATTAACTGTAGTCTTGTTGAGAATTAGAGAACTCAGATATTACTGGAAAAAAATACTTTCCAAGCAGCCGTAATAATGGCACTTCCCAAAAGGATAATCAATGTCCAGACCTGATTTTTTTGGGTTCCCTCTACCGATATTAGCCGATTGTCGATGCCTTCGATTTTCTCGTCTAACACTTTAATATCACCTTTGAGATCAGTTACTCCTATTTCTAGTTTGGTTAACCGATCTTCTACCTTGTCAAATCTTTCGTTAACCCGCTTCTCAAGCGAGTCGATCTTTCCCTCAATCCTTGTGAGGACAGCTTCTAGGGAATAAGTAACAGTTTCGTTAGACATTTGGTAAACTCCTATACTGCATCCGGTTGGATATAATTTTATCTTAAGTCTAGGCTTTAAGAAAATTTTCTTTCAGGAGCGGTTAACTGTAGTCTTGTTGAGAATTAGAAAGATCAGATATTACTGGAAAAAAATACTTTCCATCCGGCCGTAAAAATGGCACTCCCCAAAAGGATAATTAATGTCCAGACCTGATTTTTTTGGGTTCCTTCCACTGATTTTAGCCGATTGTCGATGCCTTCGATTTTCTCGTCTAACACTTTAATATCCCCTTTGAGATCGGTTAATCCTATTTCTACTTTTGTCAAGCGCTCATCAATCTTATCGATCTTTCCCTCAATCCTTGTGAGGACAGCTTCTAGGGAATAAGTAACAGTTTCGTTAGACATTGGCTAAACTCCTATACTGCATCCGGTTGGATATAATTTTATCTTAGTCTAGGCTTTTTGGCATTCCTTACCCCACAGTTAACTTCACTTCTGTCCAACCACTGAGATAGTGTTAGGTGAAAACTTCCCTACTTTCTTGTCACTCGATCGAATCTAAAACCTAATTGGTTAAGCTAAAAGCTTTTAGGTACTTAGTTTCGAGCCTTTATAACCCTAACCCCAAATTTTTTCGGGAACTTCCTAACATCCCATTCATCTTAAAGCCTAGATTCCGCTGGGAAAAAGGAGGAAATCCAGAGGAGTTTCCGGCTTCTTTCCTAGCCCTCTCGGTTTTCTTTTGGTTTGACACTCCCATCGCACTCATGCGAGGGATTCTTCATTCACGGGGAGATGCCTTGCAAAAGCAGTGCCTTTACTTGGTCTTACTCTCCCTCCAGAAGCAGTAGCGGTATGCCCTACCGCCAAAATTCGTAAACCTTCATCTCGAATATTCTTAGCGGCATTGATGTCTCTATCGTGGGTTTCTCCACACTTAGGACATTGCCAACTACGAATATCTAAACTCAAACTATCAACAGGATTTAAACAGTTACTACAAGTCTTAGAGCTAGGAAAGAATCTATCTACTTCTATATATATTTTTCCTTCCCATTCAGCCTTGTATTTTAACATAGTACAGAATTGACCCCAACCAGCATCACTAATTGATTTTGCTAGTTTAGGGTTTTTGACCAGGTTTCTGACTGCCAGATTTTCTACCACTATGACTTGGTTTTTGTCAACTAATTTACGACTTAGTTTGTGCAGAAAATCTTCACGACAACGAACGATTTTAGAGTGAACTTTAGCAACTTTAACTCTAGCTTTATTTCGATTCTTAGAGCCTTTTTGCTGGCGGCTTAGTTTCTTTTGTCTCCTCGCTAATCTTTGTTCGTACTTACGATAGTATTGAGGATTCCCGTGTTTAGTCCCATCTGATGTAATAGCAAAATGGGTTAGTCCAACGTCTATCCCGACAGCTTTTCCTTCTGATGATTTTTGGGGTAAATCCTGACCATCATCATAGAGACAAGATGCGAAATATTCTCCTGATGGATTAACTGAAACCGTAACAGACTTTAAGTTTCCCTCTGGTTGCCGTGAAACTTGGCAAGAGACTTCACCAATTTTAGGCAATACCAGAACATCATCTTTTAACTTACAGTGTTGAGGAAATCTAATCGACTGCCTATTTTGCTTTTTCTTGAAGTTAGGATATTTAGCTCTACCTTCAAAAAAGTTAAGGAAAGCACTAGAAAGATTTAAAGCAGCTTGTTGTAATACCTGCGATGGTACTTCGCTTAACCACTCATGCTCTTTTTTTAAGGAAGGCAGCAGCTTAATTATTTCGTCTCTGCTTAATCCTTTTCCAGTTTGCTTGTAAGTTTCGGATGTTAAGTTTAGAGCGTAATTGTAAAACCATCTAGCACAGCCAAACGACTTGGCAAGCAAAACTGATTGCTCACTGGTCGGATAGATTCTGTACTTAAACGCTTTTAATATCTTGTTTACCCAACTAAATTTACTATGGTAAGCTATGCAAGGCTAAACTGTCAAGGATTTAATCGTGCTTTGCTGTTTTATATTGGTCGGGGTTTCATCCTGTCAGTACGAGGGTCTTCACCCCGACATCTGTGATAAATTGGGTTATGTGTGCAAAGGAGTGAGCGAGTGGTGTTTAGCATCGAACCAAAAATTATCAATCCGCCCAAAAACCGTCATGATTATCAATTGTCGGAAGCAATTCGCTATCGTGCTTGGGTAGAGATTGATCGCTCGGCCTTACAACAAAACGTGCGAAAAGTCAAGGCCTTATTAGCCCCAAAAACGGAATTAATGGCGGTAATTAAAGCCGATGCTTACGGACACGGGGCAGTTAAGGTGGCTAACAGCGTTTTAGAAGCCGGAGCGCAGTCTTTAGCCATCGCGACTATCGGTGAAGGTATCGAACTACGGGAAGCGGGAATCGTTGCCCCAATTATGATTTTAGGGGCAGTGAACACCCTGGAAGAAGTGGCAGCCTTAGCCCATTGGCAATTGCAACCCACCCTGGTGCAAATCGAACAGGTGCAAATTTTTGCCACCGTTATGAGACGCTTAGAACAGCGGCTGCCGGTTCATATCAAACTAGATACGGGGATGTGTCGCTTAGGTACACAATGGCAAAACGGCACAAAATTCGTCGAACAGGTTTTAGAGGCTCCTAACCTAAAAATTGCCAGTATATACTCCCATTTTGCCACGGCTGACGATCCCAATCCCGAGATGATGCAGTTACAACGGCAAAGATTCCAACAAGCGATCGCCGAGTTAAGATCAAAAGGTTATCATCCTCCCTGTCTGCATTTAGCCAACTCTGCCGCTACCCTAAGCGATCGATCTCTGCACTACGATCGAGTTAGAGTCGGATTAGCTCTCTACGGTCTTTATCCCGCCGATCATCTCACCGATAAAGTCCCTTTGCAACCCGTCCTGCAAGTAAAAGCGCGCATTGCCCAAGTCAAAACCATTGCCGCCGGCTCCGGAGTGAGTTATGGTCATCAGTACATAGCGGCAAAAGATACTCGTATTGCTGTGGTCGGTATCGGTTACGCTGATGGAATTCCCCGCAATCTCTCCAATCGTTTAAAAGTATCCCTGAGAGGACGTTTAGTACCCCAAATCGGCGCAATAACCATGGATCAGTTAATGATTGACGTGAGCGAGATTCCAGAGGTAAAAACAGGGGAAATCGTCACACTTATCGGTAAAGATGGCCCACAGTGCATCACCGCCGACGATTGGGCGCGGGATTTAGGTACGATATCCTGGGAAATTCTCTGCGGTTTTAAGCATCGTTTGCCGCGAATTACTATTAGCAATGGCTAATTAGGGTTTGCGGCAAAAAGTTTTTCGGTGGGGGCGGGGTGTAGGGTGTAGGGTGTAGGGTGTAGGGTTTTAGCGATTTTCATCTGGTCAATTACCTAATTTTCAGGGAAAAAGTCCAGGAATTTTCCAACCGATCACTCCCATATCTGGTACTTTTTGGAAACCAAAAAGTCTAAAAGTCTTACCCAACAAGGTTTTCACATTTATTGAGCAAGCCCTAATTATGGCGGTGATCTTAAAAAATGTCAATTGGCGGCAATTCTTATTGTTAACTGACTGGTGAGATCTGTAATTAATTTTGCCTAGATACTTGCCTTGGTCAAGTGCGATCGCTAATTGCCAGTCTAGATTAGGGGATGAATTCTCCGCCGCTTTAGGTTAAAATAAACAGGGTTAATCGACGGCAACTGATTAGTTTTACCCTAGAGGCAGCGATGACTATAAGCAAAGATTTACCCCTACCCCCCGGCAGTTTCGGATTACCCCTATTAGGAGAAACAATCGCTTTTTTGACCGATGGGGATTTTGCCAGCAAACGTCATCATAAATATGGTCAACTTTTCCGCACTCATATTTTTGGCAGTCCCACGATTATTTTATCCGGTGCCGAAGCTAACCGGTTTCTCCTCAGCAACGAGAATAAATACTTTGCGGCAACTTGGCCTAAAAGTACCACAACTCTCCTCGGCAGCGCATCTTTAGCGGTGCATACGGGAGATGTTCACGCTTCCCGTCGTCGCTTAATCTATCAAGCTTTTCAACCCCGGTCCCTAGCAAGTTATATCCCTACGGTAGAAACAATTACCGCTCGCTATTTAGAGCGTTGGCAAACCGCAAAAACCCTGTCATGGTATCCTGAATTAAGAAACTATACCCTCGATATCGCCTGTAAATTATTTGTCGGTCTTGACGATGGTTCTGCTACCAAATTAGGAGAAGCTTTTGATACTTGGTGTGCGGGACTATTTACCCTTCCCATTCCCCTTCCCTGGACAGCTTTCGGCAAAGCATTACGCTGTCGAGAAGAATTACTACAAGCGATCGAGACTATCATTTTAGAAAGACAAAAAAATGATGACTTAGGCCAGGATGCTCTGGCTATCCTTTTACAAGCTAAAGACGAAAACGGTGAAAGTTTATCCTTAGCGGAATTAAAGGATCAAGTGCTATTATTACTCTTTGCCGGTCATGAAACTTTAACCTCCGCTATCGCCACTTTCTGCCTACAAATGGCACTGCATCCCGATATTTTTCAGCTTGTCCTCGAGGAAATAACTAATTTTGATCTATCTACTCCTTTAAGCGTTGATACCCTCAAACAGATGACCTATTTAGATCGCGTTTTAAAAGAAGTTTTACGTTTTACTCCCCCCGTGGGAGGAGGATTCCGTCGGGTAGTAGAAGACTGTCAATTTAACGGTTATCATTTGCCGAAAGGATGGGTAGTGCAGTATCAAATCAGCAATACCCATAAAGATAATAATATTTATTCTCGTCCTGAAACCTTCGATCCCGATCGCTTTTTAGCCGAAGAAAAACCCTACGGATATATCCCCTTTGGTGCGGGATTGCGCGAATGTATCGGCAAGGAATTCGCTCGTTTAGAGATGAAAATTTTAGCCGTCCGTTTAGTAGAAAAATACGATTGGCAATTACTCCCCAATCAAGATCTCACCCTCACCGCTATCCCCACTCCCCATCCTCGCGACGGTTTACAAGTCACCTTTAAACCCCGTTAACCTGCTAGGATAAAAAAACTTTAAAAATAGTTTAGCGTTTTTCTCGTAGCCGTGAAATTTATTTCACGGCCTTTATTGTCGGAAATGCTCAGATTTTGAGCAGTCGGTGGAACTGACAGAGGTTAATCGGCAGCGGGTAAAGCTTTCGATAATTCTCCATTTTGCTGATGATTTGGTCTATCAAATTCGAGAACTAGGTAACGAATTAAACGCGCTAGGGATTTTTGTAGCAAACCTTCAGCAATTTTTTGTCCCATCTGTTGGGTTTCCGGTTTAGCGATTAGTTTCGTCATCACTGGCACCATAGCCATGGCATCGAATCCTTTTGTTTCCTGTAAAATAATAAAGATGTTGCGAAGATGCTCAAAACTCTTAGCATCACCCAACAATTCTGGGGGAGTTTCTTGCACCGCTAAACCCACCTGTTGCCGGAAATTAACCGTGAGATTAAACCAAGTGCGACGACCGAAGTTATCTAGCGCATTGACTAACTCATTCACTAATTTTTCGCGGATAAATATACCCCTATCTGAAAGGAGAAAATCTAACGCTTGTTCGGTGACTTTCTCGAAGTTAAAATCATTAGAATCTTTAGCATTACGCAAGAGATTTTCTAAACGATTCCAGCGAAAAGTACCGTCTTTAAACAATAAATCCCGCAGGGAATCTCGCAACTCCGTGGAAGGATCGGTGAGCAGACGTTTAGCAATGTAAGGATAGGCTTTACTCAGTACCTTAAAATTAGGATCGATGCCAATTGCTATTCCCTCTAAAGTCACCATCGAGCGAATAATCAGGGCATAATAGGCAGGAACTCGAAAGGGAAACTCATACATCATCGCCGACATTTTATCGGTGATACTTTTAAAGTTTAATTCTGCCACACTCGCCCCTAAAGCATTACCGAAAACTTCCGAAAAAGCGGGAACAATTGGCTCTAAATTGGTAGTTGGTGACAGGAAGTCTAACTTAACGTAATCCTTGGCCAAAGACTCAAAATCCCGGTTGACTAAATGCACCACCGCTTCGATTAAACCGTAGCGTTGATAGGGTTCAATATTGCTCATCATGCCGAAATCAAGATAAGCTAATTTACCGTCGGGAGTCGCTAATAAATTACCCGGATGGGGATCCGCATGGAAAAATCCGTGTTCAAGTAATTGACGCAAAGAACACTGCACCCCCACATTAACTAAGTGGGTGGCATCAATACCCTGGGCTTGAATTTCTTTGATATTAGTTAATTTTGTGCCGTCCACCCACTCCATGGTTAAAACCCGTCTCCCGGTATATTTCCAGTAGATTTTGGGGATGTAAATTTCGGCAATGTGACCATAAAGTTGAGCGAATTTTTCGGCGTTTTGTCCTTCGTGAAGATAATTAATTTCTTCAAAAATGCGACTGGCTAATTCGTCGGTAATTGCCACTAAATCGGAGCGAAGTCTTTTAATATTACCTTTCACCCAAGTCGCCAAACTACGCATGATATACACATCTAAAGTTATACAGCGAATCAAATCGGGACGCTGTACTTTAACGGCGACTCTCTCTCCGGTTTTTAATTTACCTTTGTAAACTTGTCCTAGGGAAGCGGCTGCTATGGGATTGGGGGATAATTCTGCGTAAATTTCCTCGGGAGAATAACCTAATTCTTCTTCGATAAAACGATAGGCAATTTCGTTAGGAAAAGAGGGGATTTGATCCTGGAGAGTGGTTAATTCTTCTAAATATAAAGGCGGTACTAAATCAGGCCGGGTAGAGAGAGCTTGACCGATTTTAATATAAGTGGGTCCCAATTTGGTCAACATTTCCCGCAATTGTACGGCCCGTCTAATTTCATTTTTCGGCGATTTTCCCCGCAGTTTATCCCACCAGATACCGATGAGAAAAGATAAAACCGGTAGGGCAATTTCGATTAATCTCCCCAAAACGTCTAGAGGTCGCCGACGGTAATAGTCGTTAATAACTTGGGGATTGTAGCGCCAACTCTCGGCTACGTTGTCATCCATGGGGCCAATATCTTCCCGATGCTCTTCGGGAATATGGACGGGCTGCACTTCAACGGTAATCGCTTCTGGGTTTTGCGTCTCTGGGGAGATCATCTGTTCGGACATAGTTCGGTGGCGGGGCAGGGTGATTTGTAAACTATTGTAACAAGTATCGGCTTTCTGCCCGATCTTGTTTCTGTCTCCCTAGTTCTCTGCTCAGGTTCGCCGTCAACTTTCCCCGGGAGGGTTATTGCCTCTCAAAGTATTCTACAATAGCTCTCGCTATCGATTCTGCACCATCTTTAGGCAGTTTAACCTTTAATCTGGGCGGTTGGGGGGCTTGGCGTAAAAAGTCCCAATTACCTTGAAAAAATTCTTTACTGCTAATAATTTGATGATAACTATAATCTTGGATTCCAGCCAATAAAATCGCTGATTCGGCGAAACCTTCTCGCATTAGGGAAACAATCGGCACCTCTAATTTTAAAGCCTCGGCAAAGGTACTATATCCTGGTTTGGAAATAATTCGATCGCACAGGGGCATAAAATCCACGGGACGATAGCTCCGATCTGGTTTATCCTGTAAGCGGACTAAATTGGGCAGTTTGGGCGCGTTTTTTTCAAAAGTGATAAATTGCCAATCGGGAAAACTGGCGAGGTTATTATAGGGAATTGCTTCTAATCCTAACCCACCAAAACTCAATAAAATAGTTTTTTCTTTGGGGGCATTTAGCTTAAATTCCTGTCGCAATTGTTCTTCACTGTAGCGGGGTGTACCTCCGGTTAAACCTGCCTCGGTAACATGGGGAAATGCTGTCATTGCTTCCGCTAAAGGCAGTTTAAACAAGCGATCGCATTGATTATAACAACGACTAATCCAATCACTAATACTGGCAAATTCTTCACCCCAATCACGATAGATAAAATCCCAGCCAAAGTTACCGATCATCCAACAAGGAAGCCCCGCACTTTTGGCAATTAGTGCCGCTAAAGGCGGTAAATCGGCCACAACTAAACCTACACGATTAGTTTTAATAAAATTAACTTCACTGGCAATAATTGACCTTGATTGAGCAATTATTTGTTCTAGTTTTTCTTTAGTAGCTAATTTATCCATCGTTAAACTATCCGATTGGATTACTCCCACATCAAACCCCCGATGTCTTTGAATATATTCTCCAGATATGTAGGAATCTAATAACCAGCGCGGAGCAGTGGTGACTAATATCGGCAAAATTTCGGGATTAAGTTCAATAATATTAGCTACCACCGAAGCACTGCGGACAGCATGGCCAAAACCATGATTAGTAACGGCAAAATAAACAACAGGACGAGACATAAATAGCAAGTAAGGTGAGAATAATAAGCGATAAATTTTGTTTTTCAGACCGTAGATAATAATTACCCTTAATTTTAGGGAGGCAAATGAGGCAGGATATAAATACTAGCAAAAGCATAATATTCCGCTCCCGATTGACAAGCTTCTTGCAGTAAAGATAAAGCCTCCGAGTCTCCTTGTTTTGCTAAACGTAATAATGCTAACAATCTTTTAATATATTGACTACGATAGTTAATTAATTCTTTTCGTCCACGCATACCATTGAGATCGAACAAATCTTCAACAATTTGACCACGTCGATCCCGACCATAAACACTGGCCAATTTTGCCATTTCATCCCAAATAAATTCAAGATGTGTATTCGGATCGGTTACTCCATCCGTGGGGTCTATTAACAGAGGATTTCCTGTGATATCATCGAGAGGAAAATTTGTGCCTTTGTGATTGGCATCATTACATTTATCACAAGAAAGCAGTAAATTCTCCCAAGTAAAAGTCAGATCAGGATACTGGCTTTTTGGATAAAAATGTTCGATCGCTCCGTAAGTTACCACTGTAATCTTACTTTCACAGTAAGCGCATTTCCCATTAAACATTTTAACTAATGCGTCTTTAACTTGCGGATGACTGTATTTATTTTGTGCTTGGTTAATTTGAGCTTTAGTTGCCTTGTTGTTTGATTTTATTGATTCTAAAGCCTCTAGCCAACGAGCGGCATTTTTAGCTAATACGGGTGGCTCTGATATTCTGGTGACAGGAATCAAGATAAACGCTCCTCTAGTAAGGCATCAATTCGGGATTCTAAACTATTAGGTTGACTAATTTCGCCAAAGGGTTTAACGTCTTGAACAAATAATGACAGTTGTTCATATTCTTGCTTTTCTTCTGCTGCCAGATTTTTATTTTTACGATTTAGTTGGTGGTAACGCTTAATTTTATTTTCTGTCTCAGTGGGAAAGGTTGATTTCAAACCAAAAGCAGAACTTGTTAAAGTACGATCAACATTAGCCGCTAATTCTTTATAAGGAATTTCTACAATCTCTGATTCACCCTCTACCAGATCGATTCGTAGGGTTAAAGAATTTGGCCCTGCACCGGCAGCGATTAAAGGACTATGAGTAGCGACAAAGAATTGAAGCTTGGGAAAAACTTCCTGTAACCATCCAGCAATTTCCCTTTGCCAAGAAGGATGTAAATGAATATCTAACTCATCGATTAAGACGACTCCAGAAGCCTCTGTGGGGTTATCTAGATTGGGGAAGGATTGTAATAATCGCCAAATTAAATCTCCGGCTAAAGCAATCATACTCCGAAAACCATCGGATAAACTAATGGTTGGAACTTTTTGACCGTTAACTAGAAACTGAATCAAGGCATCGGCAGTTACTTCAGCAATTTCTACATTACCAGGTAACAGTTTAGTAATTGCTTCTTCGCCGATTTTTTTCATTTGTTTGGATTTACTATCTTCAGGATTTTTGGCTATTCGATAATCTAAATACACCATCCATCTCTCAAAAGAACTTAAAGATGTATCCTCATTAAATTGGCTGAAAAAGTTGCTAGAGCGTTTCGGAGGTTCAAGACTAGGAATGATCACTTGACTCACTCGTGTCAAACGACGGAAAGCTCCATAACCGACGGCAAACCAACCACGACTATCGGAGGCAAAAGCATTGGCTCGCAACCAACTTAAAATTTTAGTATTTTCTTCGATTAATGCTGGTTCTGTATAGGTTTGTTTGTCCTTACTGCCTCCTAACTCTAACCTTTCCTTGCCTGTAACAAAATAGGAATAAGCAAAAGTTTTTCGAGTTTTATCCGTACCAAATTTTCCCGCATCCCCATCTTCTTGATGAAGCACTGCGGTTAATTTACCCGGTGTCTTGGGATTACATATCCAACCAGTCGGACGTGGTAATAATTCTTTGGCTGCTTCTGGTCCAGCGAGCAGTAAAGCCAAAGCCTGTAAAATCGTGCTTTTTCCTACTCCATTTTCTCCCAATAAAGTGATCCAATGATAAGGTTTAGTGCGCCAATGACGTTGATTATTGGGATTACTAATAAATTTAATCTCTTGATTCTGGAAGCATTTAATGTTTTCGAGTTTTATACTTTCAACCCACATGGACATTCCCCCAGAGAATAACAGCGATCGATAAAATTCTAGCTTATTCGGCCACATCTAGCCCTTTTTGGCCTTCATCTCTAAATCCAGTCAAAAACCCTCTCTTCGGGGAGAGGGTGAATTAGATTTAGGAATTTTCTTCTAATCCAAAGACGCGATTAAAAGCTTTCAAGACTTTATAACCAGAATCGATCGATTCTAGCGGATCTTTCCGCAAACGGTGACGTAAACAAAGAACAATTACCCGACGGATATCATCTACCGTCACAGTTGTCCGTCCTTCCAAAGCTGCCAGAGCTTTAGCGGCGCGATTGGTAACGATATCGCCGCGCAATCCATCCACGTCCAACTCGGAACAAACCTCGGAAATTTTCACCCGCAGATCATAATCAAGCTCCACAGAAGGCAAAAGATTTTGGGCCTCCACTAGCTTTCTTTGTAGTTCTTCCTGTTCTAAGTTATATTTCTCTAAAAACGAGAGGGGATTGCCATCAAATTCCGCACGCTGTTCCACGATTTTGACCCGTAGAGGTGGTTCTTTGACGGTGTGAATCTCGGCGTGCATTCCAAAGCGATCGAGCAGTTGTGGGCGCAATTCTCCCTCTTCTGGGTTGCCCGATCCCACCAAAACAAACCGGGCCGGGTGACGGATGGAAATTCCTTCCCGTTCCACCGTATTCCAACCACTAGCGGCCGAATCCAATAGCACATCGACGAGGTGATCGTCAAGTAAATTGACTTCATCCACATAGAGAATGCCGCGGTTAGCTTTGGCCAGCAACCCAGGTTCAAAAGCTTTTACCCCTTCTGACAGGGCCTTTTCGATGTCAATCGTGCCACAGACCCGATCCTCCGTCGCACCGAGGGGCAAATCTACCATAGTGACTTTTTTCTTGGCAATGGTCAACGGGATGGCCTCGTCCACCTTTTGCCGCACCTCATCGCTCATTAAATCGGGATCATTGGGGTCAGAATTAAAGGGATCGTTAGCAACTACGTCAATCTCCGGTAAAAGGTCGGCTAAAGCCCTAATTGTGGTCGATTTTCCCGTACCTCGATCCCCCATAATCATCACCCCGCCAATTTTGGGGTCGATGACGTTGAGCATTAGGGATAATTTCATTTCTTCCTGGCCGACAATAGCGGTGAAGGGAAAAACCACGCGGCGAGTTTTCGGAGGAGCTTGGGGAGTCACGGTCATAGGTGGATTCAAAAGTCAAGAGTTTTTGAGTAAAGAATTATATCTAGTGGGAATTCTAGCCGTCAGCTTTCAGCAAAGCTTTATCATTGTAAGTCTTTTTCCCTGCTTTTTAAGATCCAGCGCCAGAGGGGATGACGCGACCCTTCGGCCCGAATTTTCTGCACCCGTTGCTCTAAGCGCAGTTTTTCTCTGGGGGAAAGTCCTAAAATAATGTTGCGACTTTGCCAGACTAACACTGCTCCTGTCATGGCAACACAAAAGCCTAGACCGATAGAAGGCCAGTAATTGAAAGCTAAAGCGTATCTAAGGGCTGTCCAAGTAAAATATTGCCGCATTAAAGCTATATCATCCCATAAAACCCATAAACTCGCCGAACCAATCCCTAACCAACAACCCAACACGAATAACCAACGACCCCATACCGTCAGTCGATGTAATCTTTGGACTTGTTGCTGTAGTTCAGAATCGGCCATTTCAGTTATCAGTGAGCAGTAATTCAGTGGGGGTGTGGGGTGTGGGGTGTGGGGTGATGGGGTGATGGGGTGATGGGGTGTGGGGTGTGGGGTGTGGGGTGTGGGGTGTGGGGTG
>NZ_JASJFB010000640.1:0-10447 GCF_030065455.1 Microcystis sp. M53602_WE12
AATCGGTAAAACCCCACACCCCACACCCTACACCCTACACCCTGCCCCTAGGAAAAACTTTTTCAGCAGACCCTAGTTAAGTGGGTGGGTGGAATTAAATCCGACATTCCGCACATCTTCATATACCTTTATATATTTTTACATTCCCCAAGATGTTTTGACGAAAAAGCTTCATTGTAGAAACTACTATTGAGAACATTTTCAATAATTGATTTTTTCTGAGAAAACAAATTACAATTCTTCACCTTGATGAAAATCGATCCTTGTAGCTACAATCTTTACTGGCAAAGGGTTGTAAGCAATGTATTAGTAAAAATTATCAATTGAATGTTAAGAAGTGCGGAAGGTGGGTTGTAATTATTCCTTACAAAGATGAGAGGATTTTTCGTACCTGCTCTGATACTCTGGTTTTTATTCACCTTTAATGAGAGGAAATAACCTAGTGAAGCTCAATGCCCTTAATTCTTTAGCTTTCGCCACAGGGACAGTAACTCTACTGTTAAGTAGCGTGTCTTCTGTTAGTGCTTATACCATTTATACAAATCGGACTGCCTGGGAAGCGGCACTCGCCACTAACCCCTCGTACAAGATTACCATTGATACCTTTAGCAATACTATTTCTTCGGCACAGTCAATTACCCTAGATTCAGGGATTGTTTCCACTAATTCCGCTCCTCCCACACTGCCTAATTCGTTTAATAACAACAGTGTCAGCATCGTCAATCCTGGTGTTTACGATAATGCTTCCGGTACACTTGCGGGTGCTTCTGATACCATAACCTGGCAGTTTCCTGCTACCGTGTTGGCTTTTGGTGCTGACTTTTCCCGCATTGATGAGTTAACTCTTACTGGCAATTTCGATGGCACAGGAGACCAAACTATTTCTATCAATCCTACAATTGGTGGAGAGAATGGGTTTCTCGGTATTATCGGGACAGCAGAATTTAGTTCTGTTATCTTTGCCAATAATACAACAGATGTCGATAGTTTTAGTATTGACAATGCTTCCTTTGCCACCAAAGTTTCTGAACCCAATATGGTTACTGCTTTCGCCATACTTGGGGGCAGTCTGTTGTTAATTAAGAAAGCCAAGGGCAGCTGACCGGCTGACAAGCAGATTGAAAGTGAGAAGTGATCAGTAATCAGTAATCAGTAAACAGTGAAAAGACAGTAGGCAAGTGCTATTTAATACTGCTCACTTAACACATACTGTGGGTGCATCTGACATTAGCAGAAATACCGACAATCAGCAATTATTAGTGACTCTTAAATGATGACAAATGTATCAGCAGCTGCCTGTAAGCATCCCACCGAAAAGCTAATGCGCGGGGGGTTTGGGGGCGGCGCCACGACCCCAACGGGGGGTTTGGGGGGTAGAACCCCCCAAAGGCTTGGATTGAGTGATAAAATCAGAAGTAATGTCCGATTTTAAAAGAGAGTTTCCCCTTAAAAATCCCAACTTGCTAGATTTGCAAAAATGAGATGCGCCCCATACTGCTCACTTAAAACTCAAATCTGATAACTGTTAACTTACCCACTGATAACTGATAACTGATAACTGTTATAAAGCACCGGCTGCCGTGCGATCGAGTATTCCCGATCCTAGATGAGAGGTAATATTAATTGCTTGCAGGACCGGTTGAGAGTCAACTCCTTTGGGATAATCGATAACACTAACCGCGCCATTTCCCTGTTTAATATTCCAGAAATTGGCGGGTTTTAAACCCAATAAATAACAAAGAATCACCTTATTAATGGCATCGTGGGCCACTACCATAATTGTCTTAGGACTATCGCTATTACTATAGGTTTTAACGATTTGCCGCCAACAAGCGATCGCTCGATCCCAAACTTCCTGTAAATTCTCCCCTTCCGGCATTTGTACGGTTTCCGGGGCATTTTTCCAGTCTTCTAACATCCCGGGGAAACTCGCTTCAATTTCCTCCTCTAATTTGCCTTCCCAAAGTCCGTGACAGATTTCCGTCAGATCCCCTTGGGTATCTAAGGTGACATCGGGGTGATATTGCAGGATAATTTGGGCAGTTTCCTTGGGACGGGACAAAGGACTGGTGACAGCGTGATCGATCGCCGTTTCTCGCAGAAATTCGGCGGCTTTCTCAGCTTGGGCTTTGCCATTATCATTGAGAGGAATATCGCGCACACCTTGAAAACGTTTATCCCGATTCCATTGGGTTTCTCCGTGACGCACAAGCAGCAGCCTGGAACCTTGGAAAGGAGGACGCGGTGGGGGTAAAGCTATCCCTAAGTGTGCTGTTTGATTGAGGGATTCCACCTGGACAGGATCACCAAAATCACCCGTAAAATTGAGAACATTAACGCAACAGTTAGATTGTTGCAGGGAATGGTATAAGGAAACTGGAATACCGATGGCACTGAGGATTAAACAGCGATTAATGCCGTTATGGGCAACAATGAGGATAGTTTTGCCCTCGTGTTGGGGAATAATTTCTCGCCAAAAATCCTGCGCTTGTTGATAGAGGGAGAGAACGGGATAATGTTCTTGACCATCGGGCAGTATCATCTTAAATTGGTGAGGTTTTTGGTGCCAATCCCGATATTCTTGGGGGTATTGAGCTTTTACCTCCTCTTTGACCATATTTTCCCAGATAGGCAGATCGATTTCTAGTAACTGCGAAGTGGGTTGAATGACGGGAGAGTTATTTAAACGAGACTGAATCACCTCAGCAGTAGATTTGGCTCTTTGGAGAGGACTACAGTAAAAAGCGGCGATATCGATTTGACTGAGGGCATTTCCTACTTTTTCCGCGTCCAGATGGCCTTTTTCTGTCAAAACCGAGCCATCACTGCGACCTTGTATTTTCTGCTCTGCGTTATAACTGCTTTGTCCATGACGAACAATAATCACACGAGTAGCCAAGCGGTTCAGTCTCCTTAACTAAAAGTCTCAATATCAGATTACAGGCGATCGGGATCGGAGTACAAATCAGTGATCAGTGATCAGTAATCAGCAATTATTATAGTTTATTTGTACTATAATATCGCCTACAGTTTCAAGGCAGCACAGCATATCAAAACTTCCTGATATAACAATCTCTTTGGGATCAAGGGTTTGGCGGTTTTATCAAGAAATCATGACAAGGTACTTGTTCAAAATCGGAATCTTGCTGTTTAATAGGTATTTATAACAAGCGATTCCCTTGATCCCCATCGAGTGGATCTCTCGTTCACAAAGCAATCGATGAGTAGTTAGAAGGATTACCCAGATCACTGCTTTTGCAAATGCCCAAAAACATTTGCCGTCGTAACTAATCGGAGAGCGTCAACTCATGGTTCCAGAATACCCCCCCTTAGATGAGATGACCTTGCGGCAACTACGACGAGTTGCCAGTCAATACAGCATCTCTCGTTACAGTCGGATGCGGAAAACGCAGTTAATCGAGTCAATTACCCAAGCTATGGGAGTAAGCGGCAATTTTAAATCTATTATTAAAGAGGAAAAACCAGTGGAAGCAGCAAAATTTGAATTAGGTCAAGCTAACCCGATCGAAGATATCCTAGGTTCAGTGGATGATGGTTTAGGAGATCTGCCCGGGGGCTACGGTGAAAATCGCATCACCCTCCTACCTCGCGATCCTCAGTGGGCCTATGCTTACTGGGATATCCCCAACGAATCAAAAGAAGATCTCCGTCGTCAAGGGGGACAACAGTTAGCCCTGCGTCTTTATGATGTCACCGATATCGATCTCAATAGCCAAGGCGCGCATAGCGTCCAAGAATATCTCTGTGATGAATTAGCCCGGGAATGGTATTTACCGATTCCGGTCAGCGATCGAGATTATGTTATCGATATCGGTTATCGTTGTGCCGATGGTCGTTGGTTAGTTTTGGCCCGTTCTCCTTTAGTGCGGATTCCTCCCGTCTATCCTTCCGACTGGATTGAAGATATTTTTGTCACCGTTAACTGGGAAGAAGAACTGGTGGGTAAAACTGTTTACGAACTCGTTCCCCCCAGCAAACGCTACGGCAGCAGCGCCGGAACCACGGGAAGCCCTATCTACGACCAAATTTTCGAGAGTGTCGGCGATATCGAGGCCCTACGGGTGGCCGGTTCCTTGTTTGGTTCCATGCAGCACGTCGCTGGTTCCGTACCGATGTCGGAAGTGATCAGTTCTTATGTATTCCCCTCTGGGGTTGGTATGTGGGCAGTTCCCACGGTATCGGGACTAACTGCTTCCGGTATAGGCATAACTGCTTCCGGTATCGGTATGGGTGCTTCGGAAACCCTACAACGTCCGCGCAAATTCTGGTTAGTTGCCGATGCCGAATTAATCGTCTATGGTGCTACGGAACCCGATGCCACCGTAACTATCGGTGGTCGTCCGATTAAACTCAATCCCGATGGCACTTTCCGCTATCAGATGTCCTTCCAAGATGGTTTAATCGATTATCCGATTATGGCCGTGGCCGCCGATGGTGAACAAAATCGTTCTATCCACATGAAATTTACCCGGGAAACCCCCTCTCGCAATACCAACACTAAAGATGAGGCGGTTCTAGAATGGTTATTCTAGATCGGGTTTTCTAACGTTACCAAAGCCAACCTAATTACTTCCCCCTAACTGAGATTTAGTTAGGGGATTTTTTTCGAGAAGTTAACGGCAAGCTACCGAGGGGGTTGCTTGCCGCTATCAACTTCTATTCCCAAATCTGACAGCTTAAATCGCCCGATTTTTGGGAAAGACGCAGATTTTCACCGTAATCGACGGGAACATCGATCACCGTAGGCACCTCTTGCCGGAAAGCCTCCTCTAGTGTCGGGATCAAATCCTGAGTAGATTCCACCCGATAGCCTTTTAATCCCATACTTTCGGCAAATTTAACAAAATCGGGATTACCAAACTTAATAAAAGAAGATGTCCCAAAATAGTTTAACTGCTTCCATTCGATTAAACCGTAACCGCCATCATTAAAGATGAGAGTGACGAAGGGAGTTCCCACCCGCAAAGCTGTCTCCAATTCCTGACAATTCATCATAAAACCGCCGTCTCCCGTCACCGCCACAATGCGCTTATCGGGATAAACTAACTTAGCGGCGATCGCACCAGGGATAGCAATACCCATAGCGGCGAAACCGTTAGAAATAATGCAAGTATTGGGACAATCGGAGTGATACTGGCGCGCCATCCACATTTTATGAGCGCCCACGTCACAAATAGCGATATCTTCCGGTCCCATCACCTGACGCAGATCGTAGATCAATTTTTGTGGCTTGATCGGAAAACCCGTATCATTGGCATAGGTTTCGTAATCGGCCCGAATTTCCGTCTTTAATCCCGCGGTGACAGGAGTTGGTTTATTCTGGCGATCGGCCCGTTTGAGGATATCGATGAGAGAATCGGTGATATCACCCACCACTTCCACCACCGGGGCATAACTGCTGTCAATTTCCGCCGGAGTCATGCCGATGTGAATAATCGGTAATTTCCCGTCTGGATTCCATTTTTTCGGGGAATACTCGATTAAATCGTAACCAACAGCGATAATTAAATCACTGCGCTCGAAGGCACAACTAATCAAATCCCGTTGCTGTAATCCTACCGCCCAAAGAGCCAGAGGATGGGTATAGGGAATCACCCCCTTACCCATAAAAGTGTTAGCCACAGGGATATTCAAGGCCGTGGCGAATTCCGTTAAAGCCTCACTAGCATTAGCGCGAATTGCCCCATTTCCCGCCAAAATCAAGGGATTTTTCGCTTTAGAAATCACTGCGGCCGCCATGTTCAAAGTCCGGTAGGAAGCGTAAACTTTTTCCTGACTATCGAGGGGCAAGGGATGACCATCGGCAGCCATAGCGGCGATATTTTCGGGAAGATCGATATGAACTGCCCCCGGTTTCTCACTTTGGGCGGTTTTAAAGGCTCTCCGTACCACTTCTGGGGTGATACCCGGCCGCACGATTTGTTTATTCCATTTCGTCACCGGGGCGAACATGGCCACCAGATCCAGGTATTGATGGGATTCAATGTGCATCCGATCGGTTCCCACCTGGCCGGTGATGGCCACTAAGGGCGCCCCATCGAGGTTAGCATCGGCTACCCCTGTCATCAGGTTAGTCGCCCCCGGTCCTAAAGTGGAGAGACAAACCCCCGCTTTTCCCGTCAAGCGTCCATAGACATCGGCCATAAAAGCCGCGCCCTGTTCGTGACGGGTGGTGATAAATTTGATCGAGGAGTTTTTCAGGGCTTCCAAAACATCGAGGTTTTCTTCCCCGGGTAGCCCAAAAATATACTCGACCCCTTCATTCTCTAGACATTTAACTAGAAGTTCGGCTGTGTTTAATTCCCCCATAATTCCCTCCTGTAGAGCTTACTTCATCAGTAAAGTCTCTAGAGATAGTTCATCCCGGCGGATTGAGGTTGTTGCGCTCAACTCGTCGGGATGATATCAGTAGACTATATGTACCAATGTAGCTGACTAAAATTTTGTTTAAGTCTATCCATATACCATTGTGACTTAGATCTTGACCCTTGGCAGATTATTTATTAGCACAATTGGGGAGAATTTTTTTTAGACCGTTAATTCTTCGGCGGCGTGGGCTAGTTGGGCGGCGACTTTGGCTAGATAGGGACGACTTAACCACCAGATAAAGGGGGACAGCCAACCCCGCAGAGTGACAGAATAGGAAATATAACTACCACAGAGGGTTGATTCCACTTGGTAGGTCATTTTCTGTTCCATGCCCGGGATAGCGAGAACTCTGAGGCTGAGGAGTTCCCCGGGGCGGACATTTTCCACGAAAACCCGGATAGGAATGGGAGTCAGACGGGTGACAGCTTGATAGATTAACCCCGGTTTAGCGATTAAACCCAAGGGAACATCAGCCTTGGCGATCAAAGGATGCCAAGAGACATCGGCCACATTGATTAATTTTTGCCAGAGGACATCGACGGGGGCGGTACTGACCACCCGATAGGTTTTGTAGAGTGAAAACTTACAGAATAGTCTGCCTTTGGCCGCTACAATCCTTAAGGAAAAATTGAGAATCACCGATTGCCTCCCGCAAAAATAATCTAGGGAATCTTCTATTTTGACATACCCCACGCCGTAAACGGACGTGGATTCTTCTCGCATCACTGCTGTGAATTTCTGGCTCAACGAGTCCACTTGAATTAGATTCCTGGCGAAATCCCACCCAGAGGTGGTTCTCTCCTCAGACTTTCGCGACCTTACAGAAGCCTGTTTTCGGGGTCCCCTACGATACAGTTCCAAACCTCTAAAATACTTGGTTTCTCTGGTACTTGGTGCTGAGAATTTTTACCTATAGGAGCATTCCCCTAGAGAACCCCATAACTCTAGTTTTCAAGGTGCGTTCATCGGTTGATGACTGGGTTTTTTAAGCGGTTGCTTACCCAGCCCCCTATTCTTAATAGCATACATCATATAAAGTCGCCCTCAAAGGGCGAGGCTTTCAACCCAATTTTTCGGTAAAAAATAAATGGCTTTCCGGCAGTGTGCGCTTTTGATAATTTTCAATTATATGAATAGATTGATAAAGCTTGTTCTCAAGCCGCTAAAAGCCTATCAGTTCTTTGTGTGATCAGTTTAACTTACTATAGCAGCGATCAATCTTTGTGTCCTCTGTGTCTGGAGTGGTTCCTTCCACTCCCTCGCCAGCAGGACTGTATCTTAGAATACATTTTACCCACCAAACCTAAGATAGCCCGGTTCTTCGCTTTGTGTTATGCGATGGATGGGGTTACAAGGGATGAAAACCCTATATAGAGTTGGCTGAATAAATCTAATTTTTTCGATAAAAGCGGCAGGGTTAAAACCAGCAAGAGTGGCTGTGCCAAGGGTAGCACCTGAAAGATCAAGAAATTGACGGCGATCGAGAGACATATTCTCAGAGCAGATGTTCCGATGATCAATTATCCTATCGATCGGTGCCTTGGCAGAGAAAAGTTTTTATTTTTACCTGTCCGCTATAAGATGTCAAATTTTTTGAGTAATTGCCAGGGAATTTAAAAAAATTTGTTTACTCAAATTAAGAGTTAAATTTGGAAGGTTTCTAGAGCGCATTTTTCCTCAAGTGGAGATGGAAAAAATCCCATCCCCACACTTGTCAATTTATTTTCGCTGCTTGTTAAATACTGAACCCATCCCCAGTAAACCCAATGCCAATAACCCCAGAATCGAGGAAGGCTCTGGAACCGCTGGAAATGGATTTGGACCGGTACTGGGTGATAAAAATCCTTTTAAAGGATCACCCACGGCTCCAAAACCAACAAGATCGAGGGAATTAAACTGAGTTATAACTTCTACATAGGTCTCTTCTCCTTCTAGTACCCTGAAACTACCGAGATCGGGGAAATCCGTAAAGTAAATGAAATCTGCACTAGCGATAGGATCGGCAACATTTGGGGTGTTTACAATCGTGATTTTTAATGGCAATGTTTGAGTGAAATCTGGGTCGGAGGAAGTGGTGTTGATTATCAGATCAACCCCATTAATCCCAGTACCCCCAAAAACAGCGCCATTACGGTAATACAAGCGCCCTGCAACAAAGTCTTGACCCTTGGGCTGATCGGTAAAGTCAGAAGGAATAAAGGACAATTGATTGGTAAATGAACCATCTACAGGCGTTCCCCATTCGATGGTGTCGGTTCCGTTGCCCGTGTATACTGAGTCGGGGAGCGTGATGGCGTTGTCAAAATGGCCTGTCACTGTCCCTGTACCTACATTTACAGTTACAGCTTGGGCGGCTTGGAAAGGGGCTAGGATGGCTAGAGTTGCCCCCGCTACCAATAAGCAATGCTTACCCCCCCCCACATTTTTGATTACTTTTGTTAATGTTTTGGCCATGGAAAACTCTTCCTTGGTATGGTTTCCCCGATTATATAATTGTATTTTTCAAAAGACTGGTATTGCCTGCTACCAATAAGCAATGCTTACCCCCCCCCACATTTTTGATTACTTTTGTTAATGTTTTGGCCATGAAAACCTCTTCTTTGGTAGGGTTTATTCGATTATATAATTGTGTTTGGCTCTCTTGGATATTGGCTGAAAAATGTTCACAATGTCACATTATGGGCTTAACGCCTGCGCCCCTACATTGCACAATGACCTCAAATACTTTTTCAGCAAGCCTTTATTACCATAAACGATAAAAACTTTTCAACAAGCGCGGCGGAATTTTTAGATAATAACCAATAATTACTAATTGATTAACTAAGGTAGTTTTGCCAACTCCTAATTTTTGCCAACGTCTTGCCGAGGTAATCACCGGAGCAGCAACTATGGCTATTTTACCCCTTTTTTTCAATCTTTGTATTAATTCAAAATCTTCCATAATTGGCAACTCAGGAAACCCGCCCAAATCTGCCAATATTGAGGCTTTTAAAAATATTCCTTGATCTCCGTAGGGAAGGGAAAGCCAGCGAGAACGCCAATTAACTAATTTTTCCACTAAACGCAGGGTTTTTTCCTCTCCATCAATTTTTAATTCAAAGGCCCCCGCTACTATCCCAGATTGGGATAAAGTATCGATAATTTTTTCTTGAAATTCATGGGGAAGTAAAGTATCTCCGTGTAGAAATAACAAAATATCTCCTTTGGCTATTTTGGCTCCTAAATTCATCTGGAAAGCACGACCTTTTCTGGGTGAAATAATTACTTTTCCTCCCAATTGTTCGGCTATTTCTCTAGTTTTATCGGTACTGCCCCCATCGACAACAATAATTTCTACCCCCGCACCTATCTGTTTTAACGTTGCTGCAATTCTTAACTCCTCATTGAGAGTCGGAATGATAATACTAAGATAATTCATCAGGTTTTGTGGTAACTAAAGTCACAGGATTTAGGGGCGACCATCGGGTAAATTTTCCTACAGATACCGAGGGATTGACTGGGATTTTTAATAACTGTTTTTTCGGTAGAAAAGTTAAACATTGCTGCCAGTTCTTCAGAGTGGCTAAAGCTGGAGTCAAAAGTCGATACCAAATTAGGTTACACTTCATCTTTATGGAAAGCGAAACTCTGTTCTAAGATAGGTGGGACAATGCCGAATATTAAAGGAGACGATGGTGCGCTCAAAACCATCTTCAGCAATAGTAAAATTATCGCAGTGGTCGGGCATTCCGAGAAATCGAGCCGCGCCAGCTATCAGGTGGCCAAATTCCTGCAAGCGGTGGGTTATCGAGTCTATCCTGTCAATCCTATGGTCAAGCAAATTGACGGTCAAAGCTGCTATCCTTCTCTAGAGGCTATCCCTGAACCTGTGGATATTGTTAACGTTTTTCGTCATCGAAAATTTTGGGTCTGAAACCCCGTCGTTCTACGACGGCTTTACTGTTAAATATGAGCATCGTTTACGAAATATATGCTAAAATGTGAGGTATGGAAAAAGCCTATTCTTACCGATTTTACCCCACACCCGAACAAGAGTCGCTATTGCGGCGCACATTGG
>NZ_JASJFB010000368.1:0-5501 GCF_030065455.1 Microcystis sp. M53602_WE12
AGAAAAGTCATGATCAAGCTAGAGGTTTAAAGACTGAGCGGGTTCCAATTATTTTTATTAATAAATATTTTACACAATTCATACCAGGTAAGCAAGAGGGCTACGCCACTACTACCGAATCATTACCAAGCGAGTTTTGATCTTTTACCATAAAACAGGAATCTTAGCCAAAGCTTCAGCCGTAAAGCGTTTCGCTAAATCTCCCGTCCCAGACTTCACAAACTCTTGTACTGCTAAGGTGATAAGTAAACCTGCTGTTAATGGCTCAGTCATTTTTAAATTTTCCTCTAATAGTAATTCAAATTGGGTTTGAGACTCTAAACGTTTGGAGAAAAATAAAATCTCTAAATTTTCAATCTCTTCACTCTCATGGCTCTCTTGGATCTGGTGGGTAAAATGTATTCTAAGATACAGTCTTGCGGGCGAGGGGGTGGAACGAAAGCTAAACCTACCAAACCCGGGGCGTAAACTCCGCATCATTTAAAATTATTACATTTTCCCCTGACTGCACCAACACAAATAAACCCTGACGACAAGCGTAACTCGCCACCTCATTGGGAACAATCATCGCTGCCACCGCTCCCAAAGCCTTTACATCTCGAAAACGAGGCATTAACCGCTTAAACTTGGCCAAACGTTGTAAATGCTCATCCACATCCCTTTGAGTTAACTTACTTTTGACCTCCACTAAAATGGCATCGGTATCATTTACTACCAATAGATCAATCTCTAAACCCTCATTATCCCGTTTTACCGAAATGCCAGGGTGAAACTCATGCACATCAATACCCCGCTCCTGAAACAGACGCACCACCGCAGGACGCACTTGCCACTCGACAAATTCTCCTAAACGATTGCCCAACTCCCCAATCTGCTGACTAACCCTGTTAATTTGCTTATCTGTTTCTTTTTGAGCTTGGGATAACTCTTGTTGGGATTGGGCCAATTCCTTTAGTATTTCCCGAATGTCTTCAATAGTAGCTGTCATAATGAATTTTCTCAAGTTAAAATGAAATTTTCTCTATTATAGCCCGATCGCTTTTTCTCCCTTGAAGTAACTGTTCAGGGGGTAGGGTTGATTCATGAATCAACCCTACAATGAATCAACCCTAGTTCAGGGGGGGACAAAATCTGATAATCTAAAAAGACGTAGAAAAGAGCGGCTACTGTGAGAGAGTAGTATCCATGCCTCTAGGAAAGGCAGTTCTTCTCCCTCTCTGCTGCCCCTGGAGAGTCCTTCCACAGAGTCAATGCCACTGGCGGCTTGACATCCCCCCCCCCTGAACGGTTACAATAAACTTAAGAGTTATTCCTTCTGTTCTTCAGGGGGATTTTTGAGGAGTTCACAAAGTTGGGAGGTCTGGTGGCATTGAGGGGAGGGATGCCAAGCAATGCTCTTTTATTCAGCGTGTTGGCGGTATTCCTCTAACATTCGGGTCAGTTCTCCTACTAGCGGTTTGTTTTGTGTTATTTTTTTGTAAAAAATTGTTACAAAAGTTACCAGTAAACGGAATTATGCTAGAAACCAAAACAATAGAGACAGACAAAAAAAATAAAGCTATTAAATTAATTATGAAGGGATTAAGTATTCAATGGCTTCCCTTGATAACTATTGTGGTACTTTCAAAGGCTAAGATTATTCCTGATAAATCACCCTTATTAGGCGTGTTAGCATTTATTGTATTAGGATTATTAATATATGGATATTTTCCTTTTGTTAAGGGTTGTTCTCGTTACATTCAAAGTAAAGGATACTCACCTAGTTGGGGGATAGTAGGATTACTTAGTTTTGTTGGCTTATTTCTTTTATCGGCAATTACTCCTAAAAATACCGTTATATCCTCAGAAGATTTATCTGAAGAACAGTCAACGACTACTCCTTTTGAAAAAATTAACCTTGTAGAAATTTTTTTATTCTACAGCATAGGTTTACTATACACAATGGTGATCTGTGCAATGCCACTTTTTAAACTTAATAATTGGGACTATACGGGATTTTTCAACGAAACAAGTGGACAAAGAACAATTTTCTTCGCATTCTACATCTTTCTGTGGTTATTGTTAGTTATAAGAGATTTAAAAATAGCAGATTTTAAACTCAAAGATTTTATTCCTAATCTGAAAATCTCTTGGCGAATAATTACTGAAATAGCGATTATCTACACTACTTTTTCGATCTCATTGGGTAGGTTAATTTATTATAGTTTTTCTTTAATATTGCCTGACCATTTTTCTTTAATATTGCCTGACCATATGGAAAAAATAATTAATCAATATAATCCTCAAGATTTTGGAATGTTTTTACTTGATTTTTTAATTGACATTTTAATAACGTATCCATTCCATATTTTTTTATTTCAAGGAATTTTATTACAAAAAATATCTCTTAAAGTGGGAAATAAAAAAGCTATTTTAGTGATACTTCTTATATTTTTTATATTGTGGCTTCCTACGTTTAAGCCCAATTTCCTAGTTAGTTTGTTTTACATATTGATCTTATCCATTTTATTGTTTAAAACTGCCAATTTATTAGATATATTTGTTTTTGGGGCAATTACAACCCTAATGTCTAATATGTTATGGTTTATTTTTTATGCTCAAAACTTCAACTTTCCCTATCTTTCAATTCTTGAGTATAGGAAAATAAATGAACCTTTTTTAGTTCTATACTCAATTTTAGGAGTTATATCTTGCATCTTTTTAGTTAAGTTTATTCGTAATAACTTTCCTAAAGAAAATGACAAAATTCCTTATTTAAAAAATAGAGAAAAGTTATTAAGTCAGCAATTCTAAATTTGCGCTGTAGCAAAGGTTTCAGGTTTTAGTTCACATAATACGGGCTAAAATTTAATGGGATTAACGATTCTATTTCACAAGACTTCAGGTTTTTAGCATGATAGTACACATGGAATTGCCCCAAAAACCGCCTTTAAAATGTTGGTAACCGTTCAGGGGGGGACGAAATCTGGTAATCTAAGGGGCATGGATGAGAAGCACCAACGGTTGATACCAGGAATTGGTGCAGGGGATTGGGAAAGAACGACCGCCAACGTCAGACAGCTAGTAGTGCAGTTAGGTTTGAAGATAGAACAGCTAGAGCAACGGTGCTGTGGCGGCGCACTAGCTTTGGTTCTCAAAGTGAGGCGGGTAGTGTTTTTGTGGCGCGGATGCTGACGTTAGTTAGCAAAGGCAGTTCTTCTCCTTCTCTGCTACCCCAGGAGAGTTCTTCCACTGAGTCAATGCCACTGGCGGCTTGACATCCCCCCCCCTGAACGGTCACAATGAGACTATACGCCTTATGTAAGTTAAAAGCTGGAATGGTGTAAACTCGTTCGATAGATTATCTCTCTAGTCGGAGTGTTGGACTCAAACACTTGATCCCTAATTAGGTTGTTTTAGGTCACATCAAGAGTAATACTTTATTAGGTTTCTTACAGGAAATTTTAAAGGTTTGAGCCTTCGGTAAATCTTTCGAGGTAGCCTAGTTATCTTATGTCAAAAATAGCTTGAGCGATTTTTTCAGAGGATTTTCCTGGTCTAAAGTAATATCCTCTGAATGCTTATAATGTTACAAATTAAGTGATTTTTACTCATTTCAGTACAATGGCAAAGAATCAAGCCGAATCTATGTCTGATCAGAATCATCAGCAGCCAGATATGGGTGCGAAGAAAACAACACAGGCTAGGATAGAACATCAGGATAATAATCAAATAAAAACGGGAATTGATCCTAAAATTAATTCGGAAAAAACGTTTAAATATTCGGAGCCAACAGGAAGATTAGGGGAGATAATCCTGCGCTTAATGCCGGTCGGTCTTTTGCTCGGAGGACTGAGTTATTGGGCGATAGTTGGCAAGATTCCGACTCCTATTCAAGGACGAGCGGTCATTTTGATTCCTCGTTCTATTGTTAATATCGAACCCCGTCAAGGTGGGCGGGTGTTAACCCTCCTGATTCAACCGGGAGATTCTGTCAAAAAAGGGCAATTACTGGCAACTTTAGAGTTTCCTGAATTAGAAACAGAATTAAAGGATAAAAAGGATAGACTAGCAGCTCTCAAGCAGCAGGATAAAAGAGTTGACTCTATTGAAGTGAGTCGTCGCCAATTGAATGCAGCCTCAATAGATCGCCAGCAAAAGGCGAATCAGCTTCAGATTAAAGCACTTCAAGTTCAATTATCCAGTAATCAAAAACAGCGAGAGGCTTATCTCTCCCATGCTCGATACCTTAAAAATTTCCAGAACTCAACGGATCAAAGACTAGCCGCCTACGATAAACTTATCGAAGAGGGGGCTGTCGCCAAGCTAGATTTTCCCTCCTATTTGTTTCAGTTCAATAATCTAGAGGCTTCTAATAGTATCAATCGCGTCCAAATAGAACTCGGTCTCGCGTAGCGAGCGCGTTGCGACCGCCTGAAGGGGGTTGATGAAAGCCTGCCAGTAGTTGAACACGGGCGGCACAGAATAATATACTAAACACAGAAAAACGGCAAATAGACCTCCAAGATACAGCCAGTGATATTCTTCGTTACAATGCGATCGCTGACCAGCAACGAGAGATTAATACGTTAAAAACCACTATTCAAGCCAACAAAAATGTAGTGAGTCTGTACAACGGCCAGATTTTAGACTTATCTGTTAATCCGGGGGAAGTTCTGGCTCCGGGGGGGGCGCATCGGTACGTTAGAAGTCTCCAATCTAAAGGCCAAGACCAACGTGGTGGCATTGTTTAAGAGTGGTGATGCCAAACGATTAGAACCGGGCAAGGAAGTAGAAGTCGTTCCCGATCTCTATGATCGCGAACGCTATGGGGGTATCGTTGCTAAGGTAATTACCGTCGATCAGCAGCCGGTAACTGTGGCAGAACTGGCAAATATAGTCGGAAGTAATGAACTCGCCAGCAAGCTGTTTCTGGGTAGAGATGAAGACGATCGCGATAAGCCTATACCCGTCAATGCAAGTGTTATCAAAGCCACTTTAGCGCTGAAGGTCGATCGCAATACACCGAGTGGTTTTTACTGGACTCAAGCTAAGGGAGCGCCCCAAAGAATTACCAACGGGACTACCGCAGATGTCCATGCTGTGGTAGAAGAGCGTTCTTTAGTGAGTTACATAACCCCTGCTTTTCGCTGGGTTACAGGGGTGTACGACCGTTAACCACAAAATGCGATTGATCTGCTACGCAGTGCCTTCGGCATCGTAAGTAGCTGAAAGAAACAACGACTGGAATAAACGGTTAAACCTAATATGGAAAATCCGAAAAGACGTTCTCAATGGTGGACTTGGTGGTTTAAGTGGTGGATTAGGGACTTGCGTATTAATAAATTACCATCTAGACTAGAGAAGCAACTTGTTACTCCCACTCTCAACTATGGTAACTGAACTGACTGAAAAAATCAAATCAAGCTTGAAAGATGCGGCAAAAAAGCTGACAGGTTTTAAGAAAAGGGCTTTTATGGCGCAAGTAACTATAGACTATTTTAACTCTTCGCCGCGCCGGG
>NZ_JASJFB010000247.1:0-1848 GCF_030065455.1 Microcystis sp. M53602_WE12
CCGTTTTCTTTCTATTTAGGGTTTGCTGAATAAATCTAAAAACCTTGTTGGATAAGGCTTTTAGACTTTTTTTCCCTCAAAAAGTGCCGACCATTGGAGTGATTGGGGGGAAAATTCCGGGAATTTTTCCCTGAAAATTAGGTAATTGACCACCTGAAAATGGGTAAAACCCCACACCCCACACCCCACACCCTGCCCCTAGGAAAAGCTTTTTCAGCAAACCTTACCTATCAAATCTTTGCCGTCACAATTTAGGACAACAATGGTATGCTATGGGCCTCTACTCTTCTTCATCTTCTTGACTTGACAAAGGCTTTTGTGCAACGTGGCGCACGAAAAGAATCTGCACAATATCGCCAGTGATGGTAAAGAGAATTCTGTAGGCACTACGTCCCTTACCATAAATAAGTTGTCGGATTTCTTCCTCCAAGAAATTATTTTCAAAAGCAAGTGAACAACGGTAAGGCATTTGCTCTAGTGACAGAATTGCTTTGTACAATCCTTCCAGCCACAACCTCGCTTTTCGAGGAGAATCTTTGCTGAACCACAGATAGGCTTTTTCAATTCCCTGTTGTGCTTCAGGTTGTATGACGACTTGATACTTTTGGCTCATGGAGAACTGTCCAGCTTATCGAACAATTCAGAGAAGAATTCCTCTGCCTTCTTACCTTTGCCTTGCTTCATCTCTTCAAGACCACGCTTGACTCCTTTAAGCGTCTCAACCAATTCAGCAGCTTCAAGAAGTGTCTGATAGGATTCCGCATCTTGCACGACGAGTGCTGCTTTCCCATCAACCGTAAGCACCAAAGGGTCTTTGGTTTGTTTGAGATGCTCTAGGAACTGGGTCGTGTTTCGTTTAAACTCAGTTAAAGAATGAATGTCTTTTGAAAGGTTGAGCATTATCTTAGCAGACAAAACGCATTTAATTATATGCTACCTTAAATTAAGTCTCCTGTGACAAATACCCGATCGTCTCACGGCTGGCTTCCAATCCAGCAATGATTTATTAATAAATATGACCGGATTTACCAGTACTTTACCAGCTTTAGGGAGAATTAACGTTAGTAGCTTTTTTATCTAAGTGTCTAAGTTATCCTTCTAAGTCACCTAGAAAACGGGTTTCTTCAAGAAACTATTTAGAAACCAGTTTTCTTTGAGAAACCCGTTTTCTGCAAACGCCTATTTAGAAAACAGGTTTCTTTGAGAAACCCGTTTTCTTGTAATGGGTTAAATCCGATCGCTGGGGGGTTGCCGCTCTAATTTGTCCAAAATTCGCTTGAGCAAGACACTATAAACAGGTTCACCACCTAAGAAGTGGGCTGTGATTGCAGCACAGATACAAGTCAGTAAAATTGGCAGCGCCACCAAAAAATTATCCGTCAATTCCATCACCAACATGACGGCGGTGAGGGGAGCGCGGACCGTGGCCGCCACTAATCCCCCCATCCCAGCGACGGCAAAAACCCCGGGTTGGGGCAGTTGACCCGGAAACCAAGCATCGCACACTTGTGCCAGCCCTAAACTGAATAGAGTAGCCAGGGCTAACATCGGGGCAAAAATCCCGCCAATTTCCCCAGAACCATAACAAATCATTGTCAGGAGAAAGCGCCCTAAGAAAACCAGCAGCAAGACCGCTCCTGGAGCTTCACTATTCTTGACGAATTTCTTCATGAAGTTTCGGCTCTTCGTTACCCTTTATGCTAAATCAACAGACAAGATGCCAAGACAACATACTTCTAACCCAAAAATTCCGAAAGTTTCTAAAGCCATAGCTTCTCCGTTTTATTAGTTTAAGTTTATTGTTGATTCCCTCGACCATCCCATTCGTTGTCCTTCGCTCGAAATAAC
>NZ_JASJFB010000236.1:0-4947 GCF_030065455.1 Microcystis sp. M53602_WE12
TGGTATCAGAGTTATCAGATTTTTAGGGCTAATTGTGCATCTGCTGGGCAACCAAATTAGCCTGTAATTCAGAGCCGGCAATCGTTTTGACGATTTAGATAAAATTTTCAATGTGACACTTTAGGGTGCGGAATGTGGGTACCATCTAAGGAAGTTTGTCCAATGGCAGTTAGAACAGGTTTCTCGCCTGTTCTAACCTCTGACTGACTTAAGCCGGTCTTCCCTCCACCACCTTATCGATTAAACCGTAGGCGACAGCTTCCTCGGCGGAGAGGAAATAATCGCGGTCCGTGTCTTTTTCGATGCGTTCGATGGTTTGTCCAGTGCGATTAGCCATAATTTCGTTTAATTGCTGGCGAATACGCAGGATTTCCTTAGCTTCAATGTCGATATCCGTCGCTTGCCGGCGCCCGGTTCCGCCCATGGGTTGGTGAATCATAATCCGCGCATGGGGAAGGGCGAGACGCTTACCCGGACTACCGGAAGCCAGTAAAAATGCCCCCATAGAGGCCGCTAATCCCACACAAATAGTCACCACTTCCGCTTTGATGTACTGCATGGTGTCGTAGATGGCCATACCGGCGGTAACGGAACCCCCCGGCGAGTTGATATAGAGATAGATGGGTTTAGTGGGGTCTTCCGAGTCGAGATAAAGCATTTGGGCCACAAGGGCATTGGCTAACCCGTCGGTGACTTCCTGCCCCAGAAAAAGAATGCGTTCCACCGAAAGACGGCTGTAAATGCTAATCCACTGTTCGTATTGGCTACCAGGCAGACGGTAGGGAACTTTTGGCACACCGATAGGCATAATTGGTAACAACTCCTGCTAATTTGTAATAAATCTTAACTAACTTGGGCGAGGGGTTTCGGTAGTTCCTTGCGACTTTCGAGAACGCGATCGATTAATCCGTAGTCTTTCGCCTGTTGTGGGGTGAGATAGAAGGTGCGATCCATATCTTTCGCCAGTTTTTCGGTGGTTTGACCCGTATTTTTCGAGAAAATTTCCAACATCGTCTGTTTGTTGGCGATTACTTCTTTGGCGCGAATCTGGATATCGGTGGCTTGTCCTTGCGCCCCAGTGCGGTTTTGGTTGAGAACGATGGTAGCGTGGGGTAAGGAGGCGCGAAAACCCTTGGTTCCTGCGGAAAGAATCATCGCGGCAGTTCCCATGGCCTGTCCGATACAGATAGTATGAACGGGAGGTTTAATGTAGTTGAGGGTGTCACAGATGGCGAAAGCTTCGGTTTCGTAGCCGATCGCGTCCCCCGTGTACCAGGATGTGCCGGTAGAGTTGATATAGAAGAAAATCGGTTTTTCGGGATCGTCAAATTGCAGGTAGAGCAGTTGGGCGATAATTAATTCCGTCACGTCCACCCCGACATTGCGCTTGACATCATCGGAGGAAAATAAGGGCAACCCCAGATAGACAATTCTCTCTTTGAGCAGGAGAGATTCTAAGTCCGGTGGTGGTGTCCGATAGGCTGCATCCCCATAATAGGCAGTTTGTACCGCTTTAATCACTGAGTTCATCGAGTTTTTCCGTCATACACAGTATCCTGCTTTTGATTTTAACGTAATCGGGTTGACCGATTGCGTGGGGGTATTTTTAGCTAGGTTCGTCCCCAAGAATCTCTCATCGACTGCTAGAAAATTGACATCTCCCCGTTCTCAAGAGATGGGAATTCTCATCGGTGATCCTAAATCTGGTTATTAAAAACTGATTATTTATTCCCCCTTTTGCCTATTCCCTGTTGCACGAGTGCCTGTCCTTATAAGTAGCCTATAATCAACGGATTTGGTATGACTAGAAGCGGGTTGAAACCGGGCTTCTACTCGATTACGATATATTTTAGAAAGCCTGTCTAACTTATATTGTTGAGGCATCGTCAAAGATACTCTATCCACCTTATCTAGAGAAACCGCCGGAACGGGCAACACCAGAACAAATGTCAAATCCTGTCATCAGCTGCCCGCGCATTTAAATTGCTTGTTCAGATGAGGCACTCTTGCACTCTTGCAACAGTAAAAGGATTGAGGGAGATGTAGCTCATCTAAGGATAGGCGGTTAAGATGCGTCTTAGCTTACCCAACTTCACGGCGGGTTAATGGTAAGTGTTCAAAGTTAATCGGTCTGATTTTCCCCTGAGTAAGGAAGATTTATCGAAACTAAGTAGCTGGTTATAATTAAATTAAAAATGGATTTTAAGTTCGATCCCCCCTTAATCCCCCCTTGATAAGGGGGGTGCCGATCCCCCCTTAGTCCCCCCTTTAATCCCCCCTTGATAAGGGGGGTGTCTGATAATTTTTAACGCCTACCTACTTATCACAAACAATGCTAACCCATGAATCATATTTTTTCTGCTATTGATTTTCAGGCAATTAAAAATAACCCTAACTTTAAGGAAGACAGCGTTAGAGAAGTGATTATTTTACCTCTTTTAACAAGTTTGGGCTACCAAGAGGATAATATCGAAAGAAGTAAAACCCTACGGCATCCCTTTTTAAAGGTTGGCAGTAAAAAACGTCCGATAAATTTAATTCCTGACTATGTTCTCAAAGTTAATCAAAGTTATGCTTGGGTATTAGAGGCTAAAAAACCAACGGAAAATATCTACGAAGGTGATTCAGTAGAACAGGTCTATAGTTATGCGAGTCATCCTGAAATCAGAAGTAATTATTTTGCTCTTTGTAATGGCCTAGAATTTAGTTTATTTAAGACCCTCGATACCAGTACACCTATCTTATATTTTTCTCTTGATGCAATTACCTATAGTTGGCAAGAGTTGACCCAGTATTTAGCCCCAGATAGATTTCAAGTGGGGAAAAGTTTTAGTTATCAAAGCCATTCCCCAATCAGTCGCAAAACTTTTGACTACTCAAGTCGTCCCTTATTAAACCCAATTGAAGTCAAAAAAAGAGCAGCTAAAAGACATTTTGGTGTGCATGGATATTTTACTAAACAAGCATGGAATGTGGTGGCAGAATATATTAAAAACTTTAGTCAACCGGGAGATGTCATTCTTGATCCTTTTGGCGGTAGTGGAGTGACGGCAATTGAAGCTTTAATGAATAACCGCAAAGCGATTAGTATTGATATTAACCCTCTGGCTATTTTTCTTGTTAATTCTTTAATTAGTCCCGTTGATTTTGATGATTTAAGTCAGGCTTTTGAACGAGTTAAATTAGCCTACCAAGAGCGAGAACCGCAAACCAAAGAAGCAATAACAAAGGCACTCAATACCTATCCCTATCCCGAAGGATTGAAACTGCCTAAAGGTTCTGATGTGGCTACTGTTGAACAGTTATTTAGTAACAAACAATTAGCTCGACTAAGTTTATTAAAACATTTGATTAAACAAGAACTAAACGAGAATATTAGGGAGTCTTTATTGTTAATGTTTTCTGGCTTATTAACTAAAGCTAATTTAACTTATCATAACAATAATCAAAGACCTGCATCTGGACAAGGAAATGCTTCAGTTTTTCAATATTACCGTTATCGCATAGCACCTCAACCTGTAGAAATTGATATTTTCACTTACTTTGAATTGAGATTTAAAAAGATAGTTGCTGCTAAAAAGGAGATGACGTATTTTATTAATAAAAACACCATCAACTATGCCAAAATTGTTAAAGGAACAGCGACAGACTTAAGTTTTATTGAAAATGAAAGCGTTGATTATATTTATACCGATCCTCCCTACGGAAAGAAAATTCCCTACTTAGATTTATCAATAATGTGGAATGCTTGGTTAGATTTAGAAGTGACGGAAAAGGACTATCAATTAGAAGCTATTGAAGGGGGAACAATCCAAAAAAGTAAACAGGAATATAATCAATTAATTGCCCAAAGTATTCGAGAAATGTATCGAGTTTTGAAATTTGAGCGATGGTTATCCTTTGTCTTTGCTCACAAAGATCCTGAGTTTTGGCATTTAATTTTAGATACCGCAGAAAGTTGCGGATTTGAATATGTGGGAGCAGTGCCACAAAAAAATGGCCAAACTAGCTTTAAAAAGCGGCAAAATCCCTTTACAGTTTTATCAGGACAGTTAATTATTAATTTTCGGAAAGTTCCTACTCCCAAAGCGGTAATGAAAGCTAACTTAGGCATGGATATAACCGAGATTGTCATGCAAACTGTTGAAGGAATTATTGCTAAAAATGATGGGGCAACCCTAGAACAAATTAACGATGAATTGATTATTAAAGGTTTGGAATTAGGGTTTTTAGATTTACTAGCCAAGGAGTATTCAGACTTGACTCCAATTTTGTTAGATAATTTTGATTATGAGGAAAAAACTGAATTATATACCATCAAAAAAGACAGTAAGTTTAAGTCAAAAATCGATGTTAAATTGAGAATTAAATACTATTTGATTAGCTATTTGAGAAGGATGGAAAGAGATAATAAAAGCTCTAGTTTTGATGATATTGTTTTTAATATATTACCTCTGTTAAAAAATGGCACAACTCCCGAAAATCAGACGATTCTAAGCGTCCTCGAAGATATTGCCCAGAGAGTTGGTGATGATAACTGGCGCTTAAAACAAGAAGGACAATTGAGTTTATTTTAAATCCAGTGGCAGCACACTTTGTTCTTTTTGTCAAAAAAACTTTCTCTTTGCAACAAAACTACACAATTAATTGATCAACGGGTTGGCTTAAAAAAGGCTCTTTAACTGCCAGTTGTTGCTGTTGCTGAATAGGTGAGTGTAGATTTAGCAAGGGTTTTCAGGCTCACCAGACAGCTAAAAACCCAAAAAAGCACAGAACATCCCATCATTTCATACTGCGAAATTATACCTGAACTTCCCCCGTATAAATATACTAGCTATGGCTCAAAGTCTTACAGAGCCTGAGTTAAAGCAATGTAATACTAATAAACTACTGGGTACAAACTCCTGAAATCCTTACGCAGACAGGGTTTGAGGCAAAATTTTTCAA
>NZ_JASJFB010000637.1:0-10249 GCF_030065455.1 Microcystis sp. M53602_WE12
GTGTCAGTCTGTAGAGCGACCATAAGACCAGAACAGAGTAAATCTGGGGCGGCAGGTGCGGAACCCCGCAAGGGAAAGAAGCAGAAACCTAAATCGTGAGGTTTGGGAATCACCGTCCGTTTACGGCGGCGAGGATGTCAAAGTTTCCCTAGATGTGTTACCGGCAGTAGTGCCGAAAAGCAATTTCTTGGCTGGGTTAAAGACAATTCATCGACATCTATCTTAACCATAAGTTAAATTAATATTTAACAAAAATCGGCTTAAGGCTAAAAAAACAATTAACATTATAGCTCCAAATGCTTAGTATTGGTTAGTTTAGCTAGATTGTAGATCGATGAAATTATCTAGAGATCGAGCAAGGAGCGTCAAGAATTCCTGGTTAGATCTATAAGTAAATTTTATTTTAAGTTTATTTAAGACTGTCATTACTAATGCAAGGCTGAGTCAGGCAGATTTTCCCGTAGTATCAAAAATGAAACTCGCTCCAATCGTTCAATCTGACTACGAGCGAGAGGCAATTGTAGAGACTGCCGCTTTCACTAGCATTTAATTAAGAGGAACAACCGATGGCAACTTATAAAGTCACCCTGAAAAATGAATCTGAAGGACTTAATACTACAATTGAGGTTCCCGATGATGAGTACATTCTCGATGTAGCTGAAGAGCAAGGACTAGACTTACCTTATTCCTGCCGCGCAGGAGCTTGCTCCACCTGTGCAGGTAAAATTGAATCTGGTACTGTCGATCAATCCGATCAATCCTTCTTAGATGACGATCAAATTGAAGCGGGTTATGTCCTCACCTGCGTCGCCTATCCTACCTCTGACTGTGTGATCCTCACCCACAAGGAAGAAGACGCTTTGAAGTAATCTTCAAGATTATCAGAAAATTCCCGTTAAAGCCATGGCTTTAACGGGAGTTATTTTATGGCTCAAAAATTTTTTCCCTAAACACTTGTGTGTTTTAGCTAAGGGTGCTATGATTGTTAATCGTGGAATTAATGGGTCGGTGCCCGAGTGGTTAATGGGGGCGGACTGTAAATCCGTTGGCTACGCCTACGCTGGTTCGAATCCGGCCCGGCCCACCACGATCAATGCCCGTGTAGCTCAGTGGTAGAGCACACCCTTGGTAAGGGTGAGGTCATGAGTTCAATCCTCATCACGGGCTTTCTCTTCCCTGCTCATTCTCAATAAACCGTTGAAGGATGAGATTGAGTAGGGCTTGCTGAATAAATCTAAAAACCTTGTTGGATAATATTTTTAGGCTTTTTTGAAATCAAAAAGTACCGGCCATTGGAGGGATCGGGGGGTAAATTTAGGGACTTTTTCCCTGAAAATTAGGTAATTGACCCCCTGAAAATGGGTAAAACCCTACACCCTACACCCCACACCCCACACCCTACCCCCACCGAAAAACTTTTTGCCGCAAACCCTAAGTAAGTCTTCAGCACTATTGCGTTAACACAAGTTCTCCCCTAGGGCAATTAGTCCTCGATCGCTTAAAATAATCAAAATTAACTTATTTGTTGGCTCATGTCTCCCCTCGACAACATCGCTAAACTGTCTCACCTCACCCGCAGAGATGTTCAGAAAAATTGGTTTATCGCTACAGCAGCGGGAAAACCAATTCAACCCGTCACCCTCAATGAAAAACAATACATTATTTGGCCTGCCGGCAGACAAATCCAATATCTAACTCAAAAAATTATTGTCCCCGAACATTTAGCCGGTTATCCTTTAGAGGGAATGGAACTGAGATTAATCTTAACTTGGTGGGCGGAAGATGTCAAAATTTATGTTAATAATCAATTTATCCAAGCAGGAGACCTCTTTGATTCTTCCACCCGCATTTTACTTTCCAACTCGGTCTCTACTGGTCAAGAAATCCTTGTTACTCTGCGTTTAGTCAGTCCCAATCATGATATTGGTGGTTTGATGAAATCGCAGTTAATCTATGAATATAGCCAAGCGATCGATCCTAGTTTTGTCGCTGATGAATTAACCATTCTCCATAATTATCTGCAAACTTTTTATCCTGAAAAATTAGCGGCTTTTACCGCTACTCTCGATAATATTGACTGGGATAATGTCACCAACAAAGATAAATTTAATCGCTCCCTAGAATCAATTCGTCAATCCCTACAACCCCTCGCTCAACCTCTCAAAGAACGCAGTTTTCATCTTCTCGGTCATGCACATTTGGATATGGCTTGGTTGTGGCCGTTGGCAGAAACTTGGCAAGTGGCACAAAACACTTTTATCTCGGTTTTAAACCTCCAAAAAGATTTCCCTGCCCTCATATTTGGTCATTCTAGCCCCCTAATTTACGACTGGACAGAAAAACATCATCCTGACCTGTTTCAAGCAATTCTAGAGGCATATAAAGGGCAATCTTGGGAACTTTTGGGCGCGATGTGGGTAGAACCAGAAGTCAATTTGATCTCCGGAGAATCCCTATTTCGACAACTACTTTATGGACAAAAATATTTTCAAGAAAAATTTGGACAAATCACTGAAACTGCTTGGCTGCCGGATACCTTTGGGTTTCCCTACCAATTGCCGCAAATTCTTCAATCCTTTGGCATCAAATATTTTGTAACTGGGAAACTACATTGGAATGATACGACTAAATTTCCCCACGGTTTTTTCTGGTGGCAATCTCCCGATGGCAGTAAAATTCTTTCCCTAATGTCTCCTCCCAATGTTGCCGGAGTTATGGATACTAACCCAATTATTATGACCGATCATGCTCTCAATTGGGAACGGCAAACCGGCTTAAAAGATATTTTTTGGCTGCCAGGTGTTGGCGACCATGGCGGCGGTCCGACTCGTGATATGTTAGAGGTAGCCCAACGTTGGCAAAAATCTCCTTTTTTCCCCCAGTTAAAATTTAGCCAAGCAACAACTTATCTGAACAGTCTGGAGACAAGTAATCTCCCTATCTGGGATGATGAATTATATCTAGAATTCCATCGCGGTTGTTATACTACCCACGCTGACCAAAAGGCCTATAATCGTTACTGTGAAATCCTCTTGTATCAAGGAGAATTATGGTCTTCTCTGGCTAATATTTTACTAGAGATTCCCTATCCGAAAGTCGAGATAGAATCCGCCTGGAAAAAGGTTTTATTAAATCAGTTTCATGATATACTGCCTGGTACTTCTATCCCAGAAGTGTTTAGGGATGCCAATCAGTTATGGCGGCAAGTTATCAACACAGGTGAAGCAATTTTACATCAAGCTTTACAAGCAATTGCCACTCAAATTAATTTACCTAATCCCCCCCATCCCCAAGCAAAACCTTTTCTAGTTTTTAATTCTCTTAACTGGGAAAGAACCCAGGTTATCTCTTTATCTATAGAATCTGTCAATTGTTCAGTTTATGACTTAAATAATTGTCTATGTCCTTCGCAATTATCCCACGACAATCAGCTATTATTTATCGCTGAAAATATTCCTGCTGTGGGTTATAAGTTATTTTGGTTAGTTCCCAATCAGCAAGCAACCGAGAAAAATTTAACTAACTGCCAATTTATTTTAGATAATGGCTTGCTTAAAGTTACTATTAACTCGGAAACGGGGGATATAGATAGTATATTTGATATAATTAATCAAAAAGAAATCCTGCAAGCTGCGGGGAACCAATTACAGGGATTTAAAGATCAAGGACAATATTGGGACGCTTGGAATATCGATCCTAATTATCAACAATATCCCTTACCTAAAACAGTATTAAAATCGATCGAATGCTTAGAATGTGGTGCCTTGCGCTGGCAGATTCGCGTGATCAGAAGTTTAGCTGATTCGGAATTTTGTCAAGATTATATCTTAGAAAAAGATTCTCCTATTCTCCAGATTAAAACTATTGTTAATTGGCAGCAGGAACATACTTTAGTAAAAACCGCTTTTCCTCTCACCCTAAACAGCGATTTTACCACCTATGAAATTGCCTGTGGTGCGATCGAGCGTTCCCACGAACCAGAATCACCAAAATGGGAAGTTTACGCGCATAAATGGGCAGATTTAACCGATACAGAGGCAAACTATGGGGTTAGTCTTTTAAATAATAATAAATATGGCTATGATGCTACTAACCGGCAACTGCGATTAACTCTGTTGAGAAGTCCCCGATGGCCCGATCCCGAGGCGGATCTGGGGAAACAAGAATTTACCTATGCAATATATCCCCATCAAGGTAACTGGAAAACGGCGAAAACTGTCCATCACGCTTGGCAGTTAAACTCACCTGTCACCGTTGTTTTTATTACTAATTCTTCTCAATCAAACCAGTTGCCACCCGTGGCACAATGGTTAAAATTCTCGGCCGATAACTTAATTTTAATGAGTTTAAAACAAAGTGAAACATCCTTTCGGGGTTGGGTAATGCGCGTTTATGAATGTCAGGGAGAAAACGCTGTTATTGATTGGCAAAATCAATTACAATTAACAATAAAAGAATCGATCGACGGTTTAGAAAGAGCGATCGATCCTATGGAGCAAATTTCTCCTTGGCAAATAGCCACATGGTTATTAAAGAATTAATCTTCGTGATCTTCAAAAGGATCGCTTAATTCTGCTGCTGGCGGTCCAAAAGCGGTATAAAGAGCTAAAGCGGTAATCCCCACCAAAGCGGCAGCGATCGAAATACCCAAAATTGTTGCAGTTTCCATAAAATAAAATTTGCTTAGATACAGTCTGTATCTTATCTTAACAAAATATAACCGATCTCGCCGTCGATAGCGATCGCTAATCTGGCCGGTTGCATTGCTGTTATCTCATGCCCGATAATGCTGAAAGGATCGACTCAATAGCGATCAAACTAAACCAGAAAAATTATTATGAAGAAACTCCTACAGGGACTAGAAAAGTTCCAGAGTGGTTATTTTGATGAACATCGGCAATTATTTGAGCAACTCTCCCACGGACAAAAACCGAGAATCCTGTTTATCACCTGTTCCGATTCCCGTATCGATCCTAACCTAATTACCCAAGCGGAGGTGGGGGAATTATTCGTAATTCGTAATGCGGGAAATATAATTCCTCCCTACGGAGCAACCAATGGTGGTGAAGGTGCATCTATAGAATATGCTATCAACGCTCTCGGCATCGAGCAAGTGATTATCTGCGGTCACTCCCATTGTGGAGCGATGAAAGGTTTGTTAAAATTGCAAAGTCTGGCCGATGAAATGCCTTTAGTTTACGATTGGTTAAAGCAAGCAGAAGCTACTCGACGTTTAGTTAAGGATAATTACAAAGAACTAGAAGGAGAAGAACTGATCGAGGTGACAGTAGCAGAAAATGTTCTCAACCAGTTAAGTAATTTGCAAAGCTATCCAATTATTCGTTCCCGATTACATCAGGGTAAATTATCTCTACACGGTTGGATTTTTCGGATTGAAACTGGCGAAATTTTAGCCTATGATCCCATCCTACACGATTTTGTCGCTCCCCATAGTAAAATTACCCATCCCGAAGCAGCAGACAATTTACCCTCTAGTCGTCACCTTCCCAATAGTCATCCCTTCAAGATTTCTGAGGATTATATCCGGACTCATGCGGACGTAAAAAAAGCGACTCCTGCGGTTAATACTGTGGCGAAAAAGAATGGCTCCTCAACCCAAAAACCGGGCTATAATTATTTAGACCCCTCCCAAGCTGATCGCATTTATCGCGGTTCGAGAAGTTAATTAGGGATTAGAGAAATTCTCTAGAGATGTGCTTATTACCGTCTCTAGAGTGGCAGTTAAGGGCAAGAGCCTTCCCGGTGGATAATGACCGTAATCCGGGACAATCAGCCTAACATCTGGTGACAGCATCGGCAAGTCAGCAACGCTCAGTGTTAGGAAAGCTAATAGCTATTGCTTTTTACTCAAAAAATATGGTATGATGGAAAACTGTCAGTTTTACGAAAGCCGATGAAAACGGAAGAGATTATCAAATCAATCGAAGCCGAGTATCTCAAGAGCGATCTGCCCATTATCCATGTCGGTGACACGATCCGGGTAGGGGTGCGAATCGTTGAAGGAGATAAAGAGCGGATTCAGCCCTACGAGGGCATTGTCATCGCCAAACGCCATGGCGGTATCAACGAAACGATTACAGTACGCAAAGTCTTCCAGGGTGTGGGAGTAGAAAGAGTCTTCCTGCTCCACTCGCCGCGGGTTGCCAGTATCAAGATCATCCGTCGTGGTAAAGTACGTCGGGCGAAACTCTACTATCTGCGCGATCGGGTTGGCAAAGCCACCAGGGTACAAGAACGTTTCGATCGCCCTCTCTAAAAATTTTCCGGCGACAGCCTAACCAAGAAAGTTGCTCAATCGCCAACAACTACGCTATAATAAATAAGGGCCTTAAAAAAGCCAAATAGTTTAGCGAATGGGCGCTCTTAGTTCAGTTGGTAGAACGCAGGTCTCCAAAACCTGATGTCGGGGGTTCAAGTCCTCCAGGGCGCGTTTGGTAATCACCAAGCCGATAACTGCAAAGGACATAATCTAAATGTCTGGGGGTTAGTGTGGGTTGTCCGGTGAAAATGATAAGTTAAGGATAGCTTGAGTATCATTTTAAGGAGTAGCGATCGTGGCCAAAAAAGAAACCCTAGAAAAAGACACGAGCGACAAGAAAGAGGGAAGCTCCTTTCAGGTCAAGGAATTCGTCAATGAAAGCAAAGAAGAACTCGCCAAAGTCGTCTGGCCTTCCCGTCAGCAACTTTTGAGTGAATCGGCGGCCGTGATGTTAATGGTGACTTTGGTAGCCACTCTCATCTATCTGATTGATAAATTCTTTGCCTGGGGTGCGGGGAAGGTGTTCCCATGAATCTAGAAGAAGAGCAGTTTCCCGAAGAAGTCAATCTCAGCGGCCTACCGAAAAAACCCCGTTGGTATGCCGTGCAAGTGGCTTCCGGTTGTGAGAAACGGGTCAAAGCCAATTTGGAACAGCGCATCCACACCCTCGATGTGGCCGATCGCATTCTGCAAGTCCAGATTCCCCAAGCGGCCACCGTCAAAGTCCGCAAGGATGGTTCACGGCAACACGGTGAGGAAAAAGTCTTCCCCGGTTATGTCCTGATCAAAATGATCATGGATGATGACGCTTGGCAGGTGGTCAAAAACACCCCCCACGTGATCAACTTTGTTGGGGCCGAACAAAAGCGCCACTACGGACGCGGCCGCGGTCACGTCACCCCGCTACCCTTGAGTATGTCAGAAGTCGATCGCATCTTCAAACAAGCTCAGATTCAAGAACCCGTCGTCAAAATCAATATGGAAGTTGGCGATCAAATCTTGGTTCTATCTGGTCCATTTAAGGACTTTGAAGGGGAAGTGATCGAAGTTAGTCCCGAGCGCGGCAAACTCAAGGCCCTGCTCTCCATTTTTGGTCGGGATACCCCGGTCGAATTGGAATTTAATCAAGTCGAAAAACAAAACTAAATCATGGCTAAAAAAGTCGTCGCAATTATTAAACTAGCTTTACCTGCTGGTAAGGCTAACCCTGCTCCTCCGGTCGGTCCTGCTTTGGGTCAACACGGGGTAAATATTATGGCGTTCTGTAAAGATTACAACGCTAAAACCGCCGATCAGGCCGGCATGATCATCCCTGTGGAAATCTCCGTTTTTGAGGATCGGAGTTTTACCTTTGTCCTCAAAACTCCCCCCGCTTCCGTTCTCATCCGTAAAGCGGCCGGTGTGGAAAGAGGTTCCAACGAACCCAACAAGAAATTTGTCGCCACCATTACCCGCGACCAATTACGGGAAATCGCCCAAACTAAACTGCCCGATCTTAACGCTAACGACATCGAAGCGGCCATGAATATTGTGGCGGGAACGGCCAGAAATATGGGTGTCAAGATCTCAGACTAAATCTTATTTCGGGGAGAAGTTAAGCTTCGTTATTACCCAAGGAGCAACAAATCAGATGGTAAAAAAAGTTTCACGACGTTTGCGAGATGCCCAGGCTAAGGTAGAAAATAAAGCCTACGAGCCATTAGAGGCACTGACATTATTAAAGGAATTAGCGACGGCGAAATTCGACGAAACCGCCGAAGCTCATATTCGTTTAGGTATCGATCCTAAATATACCGACCAACAACTGCGGACAACGGTAAGTTTACCCAAAGGAACCGGACGCACGGTGCGAGTAGCGGTCATTACTCGCGGGGAAAAGGTACAGGAAGCGAACAACGCCGGGGCCGATATCGTTGGTTCGGAAGAATTAATCGAAGAAATCGCCAAGGGGATGATGGATTTCGAGGTGTTAATCGCCACCCCCGATATGATGCCGAAAGTGGCTAAATTAGGTCGTCAACTCGGTCCGCGGGGTTTAATGCCTTCACCGAAAGGGGGAACCGTAACCACGGATTTAACGGGGGCAATCGCTGAGTTTAAAGCGGGTAAATTGGAATTCCGGGCCGATCGCACCGGGATCGTTCACGTTCAATTTGGCAAAGCTTCTTTTAGTGCCGAGGATTTGTTAATCAATTTGAAAGCTTTACAGGAAACGGTGGACAGAAACCGGCCTTCCGGGGCCAAGGGGCGTTACTGGCGCACGGTTTACGTTTCTTCCTCCATGGGGCCATCGATTCAAGTGGATATTAGCGCGCTGCGGGATCTGAAATTAGCAGAAGGTTAATACAGTTATTTTTTCTGAAAAAGCCTCCAAGTAATTGGGGGCGTTTTTTTGGCTTGATCGCCCGATTGATATAGAATCAAAAGGCTACACTCAAGATTAATCGCTTGAATTATTCTCTTGTATCTGTTCTTAGAGCCAGCGTGTGGATTGTAGATTCCCCTAATACCCGTATTTTAGCCCCTAGTGCGATCGCTCTTGGTAACTTTGATGGTTTGCACCTAGGTCATAAAACCGTCCTACAGCCAATTTTTCAGGATGACCCCGCTTATCCCACCGTTGTTAGTTTTACTCCCCACCCGCGGGAATTTTTTACGGGAGAAAAATGGCAATTATTAACTCCTCTAGGGGAAAAGGTGGAGGTTTTAGAGAATTTAGGCGTTAAACAATTAGTTTTACTGCCTTTTTCGGCTCAATTAGCTTCCCTGACTCCCTTGGCTTTTATCAAACAGATTTTAGTAGAAAAATTACAGGCTAAATCGATCAGTGTTGGTCAAGATTTTCGCTTCGGTTATCGTCGTCAAGGTACAGCCGAAGATTTATTACAGATCGCCTCTCAATTTAATATTAAAGTCGAGATTGTTGGTTTGAAAAACTGTGGGGCGGGTCGGATTAGTAGTTCCCTAATTCGTCAAGCTTTGGCAGCAGGAAACGTTGAGCAAGCTGGGCAAATGTTAGGTCGTCCCTACAGTTTAACCGGTCGTGTGGTCATCGGGCAACAGCTAGGCAGAACATTAGGTTTTCATACCGCTAATCTACAGGTTCCCCCCGATAAATTATTGCCGCGACTGGGGGTTTATTGCGGTTGGGTGCATCTTGATGGTTCTCGCTTACCGGCAGTTATGAATATCGGTTATCGTCCCACGATTGAGGGAAAAACTATCAGTGTGGAAATCCATTTATTGGATTGGTCGGGCTATGTATATGATCGCATTTTAACGATGGATTTAGTGCAATTCCTGCGACCAGAACAGAAATTTAATTCTCTCGATCGATTAAAAAATCAGATCGAGATAGACTGCGATCAATCTCGATTAATTCTAACTTCTGTCACCGACAACTCCTAATATTTTTGGTATTCTCTTTCCACTTTACCCACCGCTTTCAATAAAGGAGAATCGAGGGAATCGATCCAATCAGCTACTTCTCGCGCTAATCCTAGGGTAACAATGCCTTGAGACGGTGGTAATTGACCAGCTAAAGCCTGACTTTTGATGGTTTTCAGGACAGAAATTAAACCCTCAATCCGAGTCGATCTTTCTGTTTTCCGCATCTGTTCGGCCACGGTAATAGCTTGGTCAATTGATTGAATTAATTCCCTCATGTTCGTTTCCATAATAAGCTAAACGGCTTTTACTTCGGATCACCGATATAGACTCCAAAAGGGTTATAGCTGTTGGATCATGCAGGTTAAGCGCCGTTTAGCTTATTCTAGCGACAGGAAAGAGATGTAACCGTTATTGCTCGCCCCTCTCCCCATTGTATATCTGAACTTCCCCCGTATAAATATACTAGCTATGGCTCAAAGTCTTACAGAGCCTGAGTTAAAGCAATGTAATACTAATAAACTACTGGGTACAAACTCCTGAAATCCTTACGCAGACAGGGTTTGAGGCAAAATTTTTCAA
>NZ_JASJFB010000695.1:0-4829 GCF_030065455.1 Microcystis sp. M53602_WE12
ACGTTCAAAAACCTTGCATTATCCTTCTTGTAGTACATCGCTTGGTACAAAAAACAAGGGCAACAAAGCCTAAAACGACCGACTCCTGACGACCGGCTACTGACTCCTACCCCCAGGAAAAACTTTTTCAGCAGACCCTAACTAATAATGGTTATGAAAAAATTTTAGGTTTACGAGATTTATATCCCGAAACTCTAGAAAATAGAACTAAGGTAGAAAATGGCATTAAAGGATTTTTAAAACCTTTACTTCAGAACAAGGGAATTCCCATTTCGATGATTTTAGTGATTATGGAAATCGAAGCTTGGTTTTTAGGTGAATACAGTTTTCTGACTAAAATAGATAGTTGTTTAACATCTAAGTTTATTCTAGACAATTTAGGTTTCGCTCTAAATGTCCTAGATGTAGAACAAATACCACATCCTAGTCAAGTGCTGGACAGTATTTATCAATTAATACAACGAAGCTATGATAAAAGCGAAAGGACTGTGGAAGAAATAGCTAGTCTCCTAGATTATGAGTTTATATATTTGCATCTAGTTGAAAAGATTAAACAACTCAAGCAGCTTATTGATGCAATCAAACTTTTTTTAAAGTAAAAATACATCTACAGCGTTTCTCATCAAGATAAAGTGTAACCTACTTTGACATCGACCACCTACTCCCCAAAACGAAAACTTCGCACCTCACCATTAAGATAACTGTTGTAATACTGCTCACTTAATATTCTATTTTCCTACCGATAACTGATAAACGGTTGACAGCTTAGATGTGTAATTAATTTTGCTTAGGGACTGACAGCTATTTAAATATACTTTTGCCAGTTCATCCTTGACTCGCCGGTTCAAGAGTTAGATATTTTCCGAGCAAAAGTGCTACAATGTAATCTTAAGGGTCAAAACAATCAAGGAGAAGAGCATGGTCAGCAAAATTGATCGCCAAGCATTTTTACAATCCTTAATAGTGCCACCGGGTAAAGAAATTTCTCTGCACAAAGACTACGATCCTGGGTTTAAGCCCGACTATATCACCAAAGAAGATGCCACGCTGCTGCTGCAACAGGGGATCGAAAAAATGGCCGAGTTTCAAGATAAACTCTATGCCCAGGATACCTATGCCCTGTTAATTAATCTGCAAGCCATGGATGCGGCGGGTAAAGATGGTACGATCAGACACGTTATGTCGGGCTTAAATCCCCAAGGCTGTCAGGTATTTAGCTTTAAAGTTCCCTCGGCCGAAGAACTAGATCACGATTATCTCTGGCGATATTATAAAGCCTTACCGGAGCGGGGTCGTATCGGTATTTTTAATCGTTCTTACTACGAAGAATTATTAGTCGTGCGCGTCCATCAAAATTTATTGGAACGGCAAAAACTCCCCCCGGAAGACAGAACCAAGAAAGTTTGGCAGCGACGTTTTGAGGAGATTAATAATTTTGAAAAATATCTGGTTAATAATGGGGTTATTGTCCTGAAATTCTTTCTCAATGTTTCTAAAGGAGAACAGAAAAAACGATTTTTGGAAAGAATTGATCGCCCTGAAAAAAACTGGAAGTTTTCTGAAAATGATGTCAAAGAAAGAGCTTTTTGGGGTGATTACATGAAAGCCTACGAGGAGGTATTCAATCATACCAGTACCGAATGGGCCCCCTGGTATATTATCCCGGCTGATCGCAAATGGTTTACCCGTTTAGCTGTGGGGGCGGTTATTTATCACACCCTGGAATCCCTTGGTTTAAAATATCCCACCGTTACCGAAGAACATCACCAAGCTTTACTGAAAGCCAAAGAAATCCTCGAAAACGAGCCAGATTAAAAATGGAAGAAAATCCCCAAAAAGCGATAATTGCCGGAAAATCGATCGTATAATCAATGTCGATTTGAGAGAATTACCCCTATGAATTATCGCATCGATCGCCGCACCTATGCAGAAACCTACGGCCCCACCGTCGGAGATAAAGTTCGCCTAGCAGACACGGAATTATTTATCGAAGTCGAAAAAGATTTCACCACCTACGGCGATGAGGTAAAATTCGGCGGCGGTAAAGTAATTCGCGATGGTATGGGCCAATCCCCCATTTCTAGGGAAGATGGGGCGGTGGATCTAGTGATTACTAATGCCTTAATTCTCGACTGGTGGGGCATCGTTAAAGCCGATGTGGGCATTAAAGACGGCAAAATTTATAAAATCGGTAAGGCGGGCAATCCCCACATTCAAGATAATGTCGATATTATTATCGGTCCTGCTACCGAGGCATTAGCTGGGGAAGGGATGATTTTGACGGCAGGCGGGATTGATGCCCATATTCATTTTATCTGTCCCCAACAAATTGAGACAGCGATTGCGTCGGGGATTACCACAATGATTGGTGGCGGGACCGGACCTGCAACGGGAACTAATGCCACCACCTGCACCCCGGGAGAATGGCACATCTATCGAATGCTAGAGGCGGCCGAAGCTTTCCCGATGAATTTGGGTTTTTTGGGTAAAGGCAATAGCAGTCAGCCGGAAGGACTAGCGGAACAGGTAAAAGCGGGGGTAATTGGCTTAAAACTCCATGAAGATTGGGGAACCACTCCGGCAGCCATTGATACCTGTTTAAGCGTGGCCGATAAGTACGATGTGCAGGTGGCGATTCATACGGATACTCTCAATGAGGCCGGTTTTGTTGAGGCCACTATCGCCGCTTTTAAAAATCGCGTCATTCACACCTACCACACGGAAGGGGCCGGCGGTGGTCATGCTCCCGATATTATCAGGGTTTGCGGGGAAATGAACGTTTTACCCTCCTCTACTAATCCCACGCGTCCCTATACGACGAATACCTTAGAGGAACACCTCGATATGTTGATGGTTTGTCATCATTTAGACCGGAGTATTCCCGAAGATGTGGCTTTTGCTGAATCCCGCATCCGCCGCGAAACTATTGCCGCCGAGGATATTCTCCACGATTTAGGGGCTTTTAGTATAATTTCCTCCGATTCTCAAGCGATGGGACGAGTGGGAGAAGTAATTATCCGCACTTGGCAAACTGCCCACAAAATGCGGGTACAACGAGGCAGACTGACCGGGGAAACGGGAGAGAATGATAATCTGCGGGCAAGACGATATATTGCTAAATATACGATTAATCCTGCTATTACCCATGGTGTCTCCGATTATGTCGGTTCCATCGAGGTGGGCAAATTAGCCGATTTGGTTCTCTGGAAACCGGCATTTTTTGGCGTAAAACCGGAAATTGTCCTGAAAGGCGGTTTAATCGCCTGGGCGCAAATGGGCGATGCTAATGCCAGTATTCCCACACCCCAACCGGTTTATATGCGTCCCATGTTTGCCTCTTTTGGTGGTGCGATCGCCAAAACTTCCTTGACATTTGTTTCTAAATATGCTATGAAAGCGGGCATTCCTGAGAAGTTAAAGCTGAAAAAAACCGCCGTAGCCGTGTCGAATACGCGCAATATCAGTAAGGCTAGTATGAAGCTTAATGACGCTTTACCGCGCATGGAAGTTAATCCCGAAACCTACGAGGTGCGTGCTGACGGGGAATTATTAATCTGTGAACCGGCTACGGTTTTACCCATGGCCCAACGCTATTTCCTATTTTGAATTCGATTTCAGGAAACGGGTTTTTTCAAAAAACCCGTTTTCTTTTTGAATCACAGTTAAGGATTAGTAGGAAGGTTTGGTAAAAATAACTTAACTAATCCTGCCATTAGTGCAGTAACAATAGCAACAAAGATGGTTCGATTAGTAAATTCCAAGTTATCTAGTCGTTTATTCACGCCTGTTAATTCTCCTTTAATATTTGCTATGTCAACTCTTAAGTTATTCACTTCTTCAGATAGCTTGTCTATTTTGCTATTAAGTTGTTCAGATAATCTGTCTATTTTGCCATTAAGTTGTTCAGATGATTTGTCTATTTTGTCATTAACTTCTTTGAATTGTCCTACAATAAAGTCTTTTAATTCTTTGAGGTCGTTTTCTGTAAATGTTGCCATTGTGTGACTCTCCTAGTAATTGTTTGTGATAAGTAGTCGTGCAAAATTAATTTCCCAGTCGAGACAGGAGACAGGAGACAGGAGACAGGAGACAGGAGACGGGAGACGGGAGACGGGAGACGGGATCAGATTTGAGTTTTTAGTTCACTGTTTACTGATCACAGCAAAAAGCTGACGGAGTAACTGCTGACGGTTTGGATGTGTAATTAATTTTGCTTAGGTAAGTAGGTGGGTGGAATTAAATATAAAATAAACGTAGGTTGGGTTGAAGCATGAAACCCAACGCCCGCATGGGTTACGCTACCGCTAACCCATCCTACAAATAATTGTGCCTACCTACTTACTTACCAATAATTTTACTACTAAGTTTAACTCCTAACCCTTAATCAGTCAAATTGCATCGAAGTTGCATCACCAGAAGGAATAAAACTGGCCCAATAAAAAGGATGTTTTTGCTTCTCACCCTTGAGCATTCCTAGTTGAATTTGTCGTAAAGCTTCACTGCGTCCTTCTCCTTTTTGTAAGCGTCCATAATAGGCGACCATTAAATCTTTAGTTGCGTCATCAGATACTTTCCAAAGGCTAATTAATTGGCTTTCACTTCCCGCAATAACTAAAGCGCGGCGCAATCCATAAATCCCTTCACCTACGCTTCTAGTTTGGTGATTTTTTGATGATAATTAATGCTTTATACTGTATATTAATTAAGTAGCTGGTTATAATTAAATTAAAAATGGATTTTAGGTTTGATCCCCCCTGCCCCCCTTGATAAGGGGGGTGCCGATAGGCGGGGGGATCCCCCCTGCCCCCCTTGATAAGGGGGGTGCCGAT
>NZ_JASJFB010000815.1:0-7842 GCF_030065455.1 Microcystis sp. M53602_WE12
ACCACGGTGTTTCCTGCTATTACCGTATTTTTGACCCGTTGAGCGACCGATTGAATGCGTTCCACGGAACCTACCGATGTACCACCGTATTTTTGGACAATTACAGCCATAGTTGTCAGCGCTAGAGACTTTCTATCTTTGATGAACTACGCTAATCCGCTTCGCTGAGATTAGCGTTTCCAAGACTAATCTCACAGATTTTGCGCTTCTGACGCTTCTAGCGGTAAACTTGCCATTCGAGTCCTGACGGCTCTACTAGGTAGCGGTTCTACCATCTGCATCTAACGACGCTAGTTCCTAACGCCGTGGCTAAATATTTAGTTTTAGCCAGAAATATCTAAGGGGACAAAACCTAATTGACCAATTGTCAATAGAGTTTTCAATGCGCTCACCCTGAGACTTTCTTGAGTATTTATATTTAGTGAATTGTTCGGCTTTTTCTGTCTTTTCCTTTGTCTTTTTCCACCTGCGGAATTTGGGTTGTATTGATTCGGACAATACCCGATGAGCCTTTCTCTGTCAAATCTTGAGGAGTCTTGCGTTTCATTTTTGAATTGGCGTTGTTTTACTCCCTGATGGAATGAGCAGTTGAGGCAGCATTAACTTGAGCGATCGCATTTAAAGGTAAAGATTGAACAGGCCGAATGTTTTAGGTTTACCTTGAGTTTATTGCTGTAATTCTTTCAACAAATCTAAGACTTTTTGAGCTTGTGCTGTGTCACCCCGTTGCTGATATAAATTGGCTGCTTTTTCCAAGTCGGTGATCGCTTTTTGACGGTTTCCTGACATTTCATAGACAAGCCCTCGCAGGTTGTAAGCATCAGCATAGTTAGGATCGAGGCGAATTGCTTGGGTGTAGTCGGCGATCACTTTTTGATATTCTTTTAATTGACCATAGGCATTACCTCGAAAAAGATAAGCACGAGCATCGTTAGGATTGAGGCGAATTGCTTGGGTGTAGTCGGCGATCGCTTTTTGATATTCCCCTAACTCAAAATATGCGTCGCCTCGAAGAATGTAAGCAATAGCATCGTTAGGATTGAGACGTATCGCCAGGTTAAATTGTGCCAGCGATTGCACAAAATTTCCTTTTTTCCATTCCTCTATTCCATAATTAAAAAACAACTCGGCAAAGGCTAGTTTAGAATTAGGATTTGATCGAATGCTATCGATCAAATCCTGAGTTACTTTGATTAAATCTATGGTTGTCTGGTATGCTTCTGTATCTCCCTGTTTTTGAAGTAATTCTGCCGCTTTTCGTAGCTCTGTGATCTGATTTTCTAAATCTCCTAAACCCTTATATGCCATTGCCCTGCCCATGTAAGCTTGAGCATAGTCGGGTTTGAGTTGAATCGCTTGGCTAAAATCGACAATTGCACCATCAAAATCTGCTTTGTCATATTTATCCATCGCCTGAACAAAAAAATCCTTAGCATTCCTTCCATTGGAAAAATATTGAGCGAGCGCGTTAGTAGTGGAGATACTTTGTTGAGGTGTTCTTAATTTATTCTGAGCAATTTCTCGGCCACTAATTGCTTGAGTGAAATTAGGATTAAGTCGTATTGCTTGAGCATAATCGGCGATCGCTTTTTGAGAATCTCCTAATTTATCATACAAAGTTGCTCGGTTATAGTAAGCTACTGCTGAATTGGGATTAAAGCGAATAAATTGGTTATAATCAGCCAGGGCTTTGTCATATTGCTGTAAACGACTATAGGCAATTCCTCTGTTGCCATAGGCTTGAGCATAGTTAGGATTAAGACGAATGGCTTCATTAAAACTATTAATGGCAGCCTCTAGATCACCTTGTTGTAATCTTTTTACTCCCTGATGGAAAAAGTCCAGAGCAGTTGAGGCAGCATTGACTTGAGCGATCGCATTTAAAGGTAAAGATTGAACGGGCCGAGGGAGAGAAAGGAAGCCTAAACCGAGACAGAGGGTAATTAAGATAGAGAAAGGACGGAGAAACATGATTGATTTTCCCTAGCAATGTTTTAGGTTGACGTTGAGTTTATTTTTGTATTATTTTAATAACTTCTAAGATTTCTTGAACTTTTGTCTTGAGGAGTCCTGCGTTTCATTTTTGAATTGGCGGGCCGTGAAAATGCCTCTTAGCTTAAAACCCGATGCCCGACCCCCGACACCCTGCCCCCACGAAAAACTTTTTGCCGCAACCCCTAACTAGGGAAAGCTGACTTGATCTAGTGGAGCAGAAAAAAAAAAGGGGGGGGTAATGGCCAATTTTTAGCTTGGACTTGGTTCTTTCACCAAAATTGAGTACAATGTCACTATCAATAGGCACTTCCTCTCCTCTCACCCACTCGAGATTAACCTCGCTCTGAACAAAGATAATCGGGTTAGCGAGTACAGGAATAGCCTCTCTCCTCCTCGATTTTCACCTTTTCTGGGTAATTTACCCAGTCAGGAGCGTTTATAGACTGATTTACTGCCTTGATCGACCCTAGATAAAATCAGGTCAAAAGATTATTGGCTTTGTTGATCACCAATCCCCTTAGAGCTGCCCAGGAAAATCTATGGTAAGTTTTTTTAAAAAGCTATTGACAAAAAAAAATCAAGGTGTTGGGTTAGAGATCACACCGGAGCGTATTAACATAGCTCAGATCGCCAAACAGGGACAAAATTATAAATTAGTTAAATGTTGTTCGTCGGATATCCCGGAAGGCATCTTTGAGGAGGGAAAAATCGTCGATTCCCCCGCTTTAGCGGAATTAATCCAAGAAGTCCTCAAGGAAAATAAAATTAACAGCAAACGAGTCGCTACTGGTGTGCCGATGCGCGAGTCAATTATCCGGATGATCCCCATTCCCTCGGAATTGGACGATCAGGAATTGCGAAATCTGGTCTTAAATCATGAGGCTAGTTTATACCTTCCCTATCCTCGCGAGGAAGTGGATCTCGACTACCAAAAACTAGGCTACTTTCAGGATGAAGACGGGATCGAAAAAGTGCAGGTTTTGCTGGTAGCCACTCGTCGGGAGATTACCGATGCCTACATGGAAACCTTCCAACAGGCAGGATTACAGGTAGATGTGCTAGAAATTAATAGTTTTGCCCTAATTCGGACGATTCGCGAACATTTGCGACAGTTTAGTTCCAATGAAGCTGCCGTTATTGTTGATATAGAATTTGATAACACGGAAATTGCCATCGTGGTGGACGGCGTTCCCCAATTTTCCCGCACTGTCCCCATCGGCACTTTCCAGCTACAAAATGCCCTCTCCAGGGCGATGAATTTGCCCACCTCCCGCAGTCCTGAGATTCTTTTGGGGATGACAATTCCGATTACTGCCTTTGATAGTCTTAGCACCAATACCGGCACTTCTGGGGCCCCTACTAACGCCGGGATGACGGCACTGATGCGCGTTTTAGGGGAATTAACCGATGAGTTACGGCGATCGATTAATTTCTATCTTAACCAAAGTGATGACCTGGAAATCGTCCAATTACTTTTAGCCGGTCCCGGGGGCGGTTTAGCGCAACTAGACGAATACTTTACTCAACGTCTCAGCGTCCCCACCATGGCAATCGATCCGATCGCATCACTGAACTTAGATACAACTCAAGAGATTCCTAATACCGAAAGACCGGGATTAGGAACAGTTATCGGTTTAGGATTACGGGAGGTATAGACAAAAATTATGTATAGTCTTGACGTTAATTTTCTTAAGGATCGCCATCTTAGCCAAACGGGGAAAGGAACCCCCGCAGCCAAGATTTCCACCGCTATTAACCTGCGTAAACAAACACCCCTGTTGATCGGTGTGGGAGTGGGGGCCGGATTATTGACACTGACGGGATTACTCGGTTTAATCCTCGGTTGGCAAACCAGCGAAACTCAGGCCAAAATTCAGCAACTGGACGCGGAATTAGGTCAACTGCAAGCCCAAAGCAAAAAGCTAGAAGACATGAAAGCGCAACTAACGGCGGTAGGAGAAGAAAATGAAGCTCTGGTAACTGTATTCAATCAGATTAGGCCTTGGTCAGCTATTCTTCAAGAAATTCGCCTGCAAACTCCCCCTAGTGTCCAGCTAACCAGTGTGCAGCAGGTGGAGGTTCCCGCTGCCCCAGATCAAGGGCAACAGAATCGGGCTACTCGCTTAAAAATCAGTGGTTTTGCCAGTAATTACGAAGCAGTCAATGATTATCTCTTAACCCTACAAGCTTCTCCTTTTTTACAGGGTAGGCAAACGGTGATCGAAAGTGCTGCCCTAGCCGATTTACCCGTACAGGTGGACAATAAGTACAAAAATATTAATGTTACTTTCCCCCAAGCGGTTCAATTTGTGATCACCGCCCAATTAAGTGATACTCCCGCTACTCAACAACTGCTCAATCTGACCCGCAATGGAGCACTCGGAGTTGTCACTAGGATTAATACTCTCAAACGCCAAGGAGCCATTCAACCATGACCTTTACCGAAGAATTTGAAGATCGGGAATTAGAGGAATTTGACGAGTATCCTATCGCTTTCGGGATAACTTTTACTCCCCGCAATAGTGGCATCGCTGCCGCTGTGCTAGGTTTACTTGGCTCTTTCTATCTGCTTTTTAACTGGGTGATGCCCGCTTATAATACCTTGCAACAGTTGCAAAACGATGCAGCTGGCAAACAACAACAGGTAGATCAACAAAAAAGCGGTCTCGGAGCCGCAGAATTCCCCAAAATCGAGAGTCAGTTGCAACAAAAAGAGGCAACTAAACAGCAAATTCTCGCGCTTTTTGCTCAAGAAAAGAACTTAAGCACAATTCTCTTAGATATTAGTAATATCTTTAAGTCTCGCAATGTTAAGCTGATTAGTTTCCAACCCCAAGGACTAGAACCAGTGGTGGTTTCCGATGGTTCCCTCGGTAGCGCGGTTAATAATAAGCTCAAACGTCAAACTCTTAACGTCAAGATCGAAGGGAACTATGCTAACACTCAAGAGGTTATTCGGGATTTAGAAAGATTACAGCCGCTCATTTTGCTCAACAGTCTCAATACCCAGATGGAAAAGGAAGGATCGGCGGTTCAAGTGGTTAGTACTGGCAAAAATAAAGCCACTATCGTTCCCCAAGGCGATAAACCCGTTACTACCACCTTTCTTCTCGATGTGATTATTCCTCTCAATGCCGCCGAATTAGCGAAATTAGCACCGCCACCCCCCGCCGAAGGCCAACCCCCCGCTAGTCCGCCCCAATAGGAGAACTTTCAGTGATTAAATGGTCTTCATTCCGGTGCGAGTATTCCGTTTTTTATCCGTTGAATCCCCCAATTGTTGAGGAGTGAAATTAAAGTGAATTCGTCCCGTTATGCCCTGTTTATCCCCCAAATTGCCTCGTTTTTATTGATGGCTCCCCTGAGCGCTTTGGCCGAAACCCCCATTTCCTTCGATGGTTCAGAGTTAAAATCGAGTACATCAAAAATTGAATTTTCGCAAGAGTTTAGTCAAGAAAATTTACAAAAAAGACCTAAGAATTTCGTTCCCACCCCCGATGCCGTAGAAAAGGAGATCAGCGATCGCATTTTAGCTAGTGAAAAACTACTGGCCCAAAGTGCGCCCCTTGTCCCCAACCCCGAAATTATCATTCAAGGCGCACCCCAAGCCCCCGGCGCTCCCACCCTACCCCGGGCTGTCGCCCCACCGGTGGGAGATATTGCCATCTCTAACATCGATGCTAGTGCCGAAAAGGTCAAATTCGAGCGTAATATGATTGTACCTCGTGTTTTACTCCGGGAAGCTTCCGCTAGAGAAGTGTTAATGACCCTTGCTAACTATGCCGGTTATAACGTCGTTTTCACCAGCGCCCAGGGGGAAACTAACGCCACCTCTCAGACAGTTTCCTTGGAATTTACTAACGAATCGGTGGAAAGCATTTTTAACGCCGTGTTGTTAGTTTCTGGACTCCAGGCCAACCGTCAGGGTACAACTATCTTTGTTGGGGCGCAATTACCCCAAGGCGCTCGTAATCTGATTAGCCGCACCCTGCGTCTCAACCAAGTTAAATCTGTCGCCGCCGCCACTTTCCTCGCTACCCAAGGGGCAGAATACCAGCGTTTAGTTACCCAAACCGAGGATATCGTCGATCCCCTCACCGGACGAGTCATCGGTCGCCGGGATGTTCCTCCCACCCTAGAGCCACTGGCCCCCCAAGAAACGAAAGGCTCAAAAGCTGCCTTACTTTTAACTGGTTTAAGAGTTGCCGCCGACGAGCGCCTTAATTCTATCAATTTAATCGGCGAAGCGCGGCAAGTCCAGATCGCCACCTCTTTATTAACCCAACTAGATGCCCGTCGCCGTCAGGTGGTAGTTAATGTCAAAGTTATCGATGTCAACCTACTCAATACAGACCGTTTTAACAGTAGTTTTTCCTTCGGTTTTAACGATGGTTTCTTTGTTCAAGATAACGGGGCGGCAGTGCTGAACTTTGGTAATATGAACCCACCTAGTAGCTCAACTGTAGGCAGACCGGGGGCTTTTGCACAGCCTGTTGTGCCGATTTTCGATATCATATCGGGTACGGGGACAGCAGAAATTCAACCTTTTATTGACATTCAGAATGGCGCTCCTTTTGGCCGTGTTAACCAGGGACCGAATGACTTTTTAGGGGGTCTAACACCCTACTCGCGCCCTAGTTTTGGTCGCACTGTTAACCCCTTTCAACCCGGTTTGAGTGATATTAATATTGACCCAGAGACGGGAATAATAGAGTATGAATACGAACCCCCGACCCTATTCCAGTATCCCCAAAAATTCCTGATGACCCTGCAAGCCTCAATTCAGACAGGAAATGCCAAGATTCTCACCGATCCCTCCCTAGTGGTGCAGGAAGGTCAACAGGCCACCGTTAAGCTCACCGAGAAAGTGCTAGAAAGTGTGGAGACAAGTGTAGATCCTCTCAGTGGCGAACGCACCACTGTCCCTGTACTGGCCGATGCTGGATTAACTTTAGCGGTAAACATCGATCAGGTGGATGATAACGGCTTTATTTCCCTGTCGGTTAGCCCTACCATCGGCTCTCCGGGGTCTCCAATTCAATTTGATAGCGGTGGTGGAACAGTCAACACCCTTACCCCTCTGATTCGTCGGGAATTGACTTCTGGTTTAATTCGTCTCCGGGATGGACAGAGTTTAATTCTTTCCGGCATTATCCAAGAGCGCCAACAGAGTTCTGAGACAAAAGTGCCTATTTTAGGGGATATTCCCATTTTAGGGGCTTTATTCCGCAGTCGTACCAATCGCAACGATCGCTCGGAGGTGATTATTCTCCTCACTCCCAAAATCATCGAAGATACGGCCACCTCTACCCTCGGCATCAACTATCAACCGGGCCAAGATGCGGCGGAAATGCTTCAGCGTCAAGGTTTCCCCGTGCAGCCGCGACAGTAATCAGTAATCAGTTATATAGGGCTGGCTGAATAAATCTTAAAACCTTGTTGGATAAGACTTTTAGACTTTTTGTCAATCAAAAAGTACCAGGCATGGGAGTGATCAGGGGGCAAATTCAGGGACTTTTTCCCTGAAAATGGGTAAAACCCCACACCCTGCCCCACGAAAAACTTTTTCAGCAAGCCCTAACCTGCATTATTCATGAACCAAAAAACAAGGAACCCGAAAAACTGGATTTACATCCAGTTTTTTTGGGGGTTAAATAAGTAGGGTCTGCTGAAAAAGTTTTTCCTGGGGGTAGGAGTCAGTAGCCGGTCGTCAGGAGTCGGTCGTTTCAGGCTTTGTTGCCCTTGTTTTTTGTACCAAGCGATGTACCACAAGAAGGATAATGCAAGGTTTTTGAACGTCCCAATCCTATTTTCTTGCACTAACATCGGACTTTAACAGGTCAAAAG
>NZ_JASJFB010000279.1:0-5434 GCF_030065455.1 Microcystis sp. M53602_WE12
AAGTTGTATCCTTAACAAGGGAACCGTCAAACTAGGAGCCGTGTGAGGTGAAAGTCTCATGCACGGTTCTGAATGGGAGGGGAGGTCGGTGACGATTTTCTCGACCCCTAATAGTATGATTGACGAATTTGCCTTATTTCAGCTTCTATTTTCAAGTCAGGAGATAGGAGTCAGGAGATAGGAGATAGGAGATAGGAGATAGGAGACTTTTTTATTTATTCTCCCCACACCCCACACCCCACACCCCACACCCTACACCCTACACCCTACACCCCACACCCTACACCCCACACCCCACACCCTCTTTCAAGTCAGACCCTTTGTCGAGCCTGGAACTTTGTGATCGATCGAGACTCCTTGCTATACTATACCTCTGACACTGGCTTTCCTCATTGGTGCAGAATGCAACCCACAGACTCGAATAAATTTACCGAACAAGCTTGGGATTCGATCGTTAAATCGCAAGAAATTGCGCGACGCTTTAAAAATCAGACCTTAGAGGTGGAACACGTTATTATTGCCCTCCTAGAGCAGAATAACGGTCTAGCCACCCGGATTTTACAAAAAGCTAATATAGAAATTCCGCGACTGCAACAACAGCTAGAAGTCTTCACCAACCGACAGCCGAAAGTGGCCATCGTCGATCAATTATACCTAGGTCGTGGTCTCGATCTGCTGCTCGATCGAGCGGAAGCATCCCGGGAAAGTTGGCAAGATAAATTTATCTCCGTGGAACATCTTCTCGTCGGTTTTGCCGAAGATGAAAGGGTTGGCCGGAAATGTTTACGCACTTTCAATCTTGACCCCCAAGATTTAGAATTAGCCATCAAAGCGATTCGCGGTACTCAAAAGGTTACTGAACCCAATCAAGAGGAAAAATACGAAGCTTTAGATAAATATGGCCGGGATTTAACAGCAGCGGCCAAAGAAGGCAAATTAGACCCAGTTATCGGTCGTGATGAAGAAATTCGACGGGTGGTACAAGTCCTCTCGCGACGGTCGAAAAATAACCCGGTTTTAATCGGTGAACCGGGGGTAGGAAAAACCGCTATCGCTGAAGGATTGGCCCAAAGGATTGTTAACGGAGATGTTCCCGAATCTTTGAAAAATCGTCAGTTAATTTCCCTCGATATGGGAAGTTTAATCGCTGGGGCAAAATATCGAGGCGAATTTGAGGAAAGATTGCGGTCAGTCATGAAAGAAGTGACCCAATCAGAAGGGCGAATTATTCTCTTTATTGATGAACTACATACCGTTGTCGGTGCGGGTTCTAGGGAAGGAGGATCGATGGATGCGGGCAACCTATTAAAACCTATGTTAGCTCGGGGAGAATTGCGCTGTATTGGGGCGACAACTTTAGATGAATATCGCAATCATATTGAAAAAGACCCCCCTTTAGAAAGACGTTTTCAACAGGTTTATATTAAGGAACCTTCCGTGGAGGATACTATCTCAATTCTCCGGGGTTTAAAAGAACGTTATGAGCTGCATCATGGGGTGACAATTACCGATTCGGCTCTAGTGGCAGCAGCTACCCTATCCCATCGTTATATTAGTGATCGTTTTTTACCCGATAAAGCGATCGATTTAGTTGATGAAGCGGCGGCAAAATTAGAGGTAGAAAGTACCACTAAACCCGCTGATTTGGAAATGATAGATCGTCGATTAATGCAGTTACAGATGGAAAAATTCTCCTTAGAAAAAGAGGAAAAAAAAGATAGAGCTTTTCAAGAGCGTTTAGAAAGAATTATCGAAGAAATTGAGGAATTAGATAGTAAACAAAAGCCTCTCGCTGACCAATGGCAAACCGAAAAACATATCGCCGAGGAAATTAAATTATTGCGAGAGGAAGAAGAACAATTGCGCCTACAGGTGGAACAGGCGGAACGAGCTTATGATCTCAATAAAGCAGCCCAATTAAAGTATGGCAAACTAGAAATTTTACAGGGGGAATTAGAAGTAAAAGAAAAAGAACTAGAAACTATTCAAGCGGCAGGTTCTACCCTGTTAAGACAACAGGTAACTGATGCTGATATTGCCGAAATAGTTGCCCGGTGGACGGGAATTCCTGTCAATCGTTTAATGGAATCGGAACGACAAAAATTATTAGAATTAGAGTCTCATTTACAGAAAAAAGTTGTCGGACAAAATGAAGCGGTCACGGCAGTAGCAGCGGCGATTCGACGCGCGCGCGCGGGAATGAAAGATCCCTCCCGTCCGATTGGTTCATTCCTGTTTATGGGACCCACAGGAGTGGGTAAAACCGAGTTAGCGCGGGCCTTGGCGGGGTTACTGTTCGACTCCGAGGAGGCCATGGTTCGCATCGATATGTCGGAATACATGGAAAAACACGCGGTTTCGCGGTTAATCGGCGCGCCTCCGGGTTATGTGGGTTACGAGGAAGGGGGACAACTATCGGAAGCGGTGCGTCGTCGTCCCTATTCTGTGGTTTTATTGGATGAAGTGGAGAAGGCCCATCGCGATGTTTTTAACATTTTATTACAAGTGCTTGACGATGGGCGCATTACTGACTCTCAGGGGCGAGTGGTGGATTTTCGGAATACGATTATCGTCATGACCAGTAATATTGGCAGTGACCATATTTTAAATGTTTCCGAAGATGCCGATTATGAGGAGATGCGGAAACGGGTTTTAACAGCTTTGCGGAGTCATTTTCGTCCCGAATTTTTGAATCGTATCGACGATTTAATTATTTTCCATACCCTGAAAAAAGAAGAATTGCGTTACATTGTTCGTCTGCAATTACAGCGTCTGGAAAGATTATTAGCAGAACAAAAAATCAATCTAGAATTAACTGCGGCAGCAGAAGATCATATCGTTACTGTTGGTTACGATCCTACCTACGGTGCGCGGCCTTTAAAACGCGCTATCCAACGGGAGTTAGAGAATCCTTTAGCCACAAAAATTCTCGAACAAGCTTTTATGGAAGGGGATACGGTGGTAATTGATTGTCTGGATGAAGTGTTAAGTTTTAGCAAAAAGGAGCTAGAAAGGGAAGGGCAAACATTAGAATTAGCCGTGGTTAACCTCAGTTCAGATTAAAACCAGACAGGGGATATATTCCCCTCCAATTCAGCCAATATAAACAAAATTTTGCCCCAAAAGGCCTGGTGAATCTAGCTAAACAGGTTTTGCCTATCTAGCTGACTGCCTATTGCTGTAACTGATGACCACAGCTACTACAAAAGCGATCGGTTGCCGCTACTTTTGCCCCGCATTGACGACAAAATCGGACTTTACTGACGGTTTTTGTGTCTCCCATACTCATTTTCATATCTCCCATTTGCATTTCCATGGGGGCAAAATTCATCGACATATTGCCCATTTTCATCGGTTGCATCGGTTGCATCGGTTGCATCGGTTGCATCGGTGAGGAGGAGAAACTGGTAGCAGTGGTCGATTGAGAGGACTGAGAAACTCCAGAGGTATGAGGAGAGGAAAAACCGATACTGCTTCCCTGAATTTGGATTCTGTGGGGTCCGGTTTCGGTGATAATTTCAATAATTGCCCCTTGGGGAATTATCTCTATTTGGGGTTCTTGTGTCCAAACTCCCGTGGCAAAACTACTGCTAGACTGCTGTTGTTGTCCCACCGCACCACTAGCGAGAGTTACAATCGTCTGCGGCCCTTGATTATCGAGATAGAGACGTTGTCCTGTGGGTAATTCACTATAAATAGCCATATTTTTGACAGGAAAAAGTAAAAAGTAAAAAGTAAAAACCTAGTTCACACCCCTAGGATCCAGTCTAGCGAGGATACAAATGTTAGAGGATTTTCTTAAGAATTTTATCGACAAAAAAAGGGTGGTTAACCCACCCTCACCATGTCTCAAGAAAACAAACTTTTTAACGGACGCTACCGGCTAATTTATCGACCCGAATCGGTTTCATCAGGTACAATTTGAGGAATTGCCAAGCGTTAGAGGCGAAGATAGGCAATTTCTTCAGGAATTTAACCAGTGCGGGACTGTTTTCGCTATCGATCGCCCGTAATCCCTCGTTATTGCCAACACAAATTTCTAGGCGATCATAAAATTCAGGACTATCCACATCGAGAACAATCGGGAAGACGCGGCCGGCGGTTTCATTGGTCTTCTCGATCACATACTTATCGTACTCGCGAGCGTCCAAACCGAGAATGGCGTAGAAACCAGAACGCTGAGTATCATTGAGGTACATCGTAGCGAAGACCGAAAGCAGGAAGAAACGACACCAGAGACGAGCGCGCCAATCATTAAGAATATCAGGCTGCGCACGCATGATCGCATCAAAGAAGTCCCCGTGACGGTTTTCGTCTTGACACCAATTCTCGAAGAAGTTAAAAATCGGATAAACCCGATCTTCGGGATGTTGTTCGAGATGACGATAAATGGTGATATAGCGCCAATAACCGATTTTTTCGGAAAGATAGGTGGCGTAGAAGATAAATTTCGGTTTAAAGAAGGTGTAGTTACGGCTTTTGGTTAAAAATCCCAAGTCAAGGGAGAGGTTAAAATCCGATAAAGCCTTATTAAGGAACCCAGCGTGACGCGCTTCGTCCCGGGACATGAGGTTAAAGCATTCCGCGAGAACGGGATTTCTGTTTTTTAAACGTCTGCCGAGTTCTTTGTAGAGAAGAAAGCCGGAAAATTCAGCCGTGCAGGATCTTTCCAGAAATTCCACGAATAAACGGCGAGTTTCGCCATCAATGTGATCCCAAGAGCGATCGAATTCTTGATTGCGAACGAAGTGATGCCGGTTATAATCGGTACGGAATTCCTCTAAAATCGCTTTCAGTTCTTCCTCGTTAGCGGCGATCGACATTTCCGCCATCGCTTCAAAATCAGTGGTGTAGAAGCGGGGAGTGAGGATCGTTTCTTTAGCGGGAACTTTTATACCCGGACGGATTTCCTCGAATTCTGGTTTTTGGATCGTGCTGACCATAGGGATTATTGATTTTACTCTGGGATGATGATTGAGACGAGTAAAGGCTCTGACTTGATAATGACCAGCCGTGAAAAAACGGCTAGGATTCACTATAGCAAGCTCTCAGCCCTAGACTCTCTTCCTGTTCATTAAAAGTTACAACTCTTAATTAAGCTGTGTGAACAAACGCGGCTTTTTCGCTCCCAGTCTTGACAAATGTTCGGAGAGGTGGGGTTTGTTCGGTGATCAGTAAACAGTCATCGGTAATCGGTGAACTGAAAACCCACATCTGATAACAAGGTCCGAATCTAAAACCTAATTGGGCTCTTCGGTTTGTGTTATGCAATGGACGGGGATTATAAGGGATGGAACCCTTATATAGAAAGGCATTTAGCGATTTTTGTCAATTGTTTTTTATCTAGAGCGAACTAATCAATTAAGTCTCTTGCCAGATAAGGATTTAGTCGATTTATGCCCCCCTATCGAACCATAACAAGTAACGAAGAGCC
>NZ_JASJFB010000232.1:0-1182 GCF_030065455.1 Microcystis sp. M53602_WE12
ATGGTCGAGGGAATCAACAATAAACTTAAACTAATAAAACGGAGAAGCTATGGCTTTAGAAACTTTCGGAATTTTTGGGTTAGAAGTATGTTGTCTTGGCATCTTGTCTGTTGATTTAGCATAAAGGGTAACGAAGAGCCACTTAACATAGCTTGGTTTTCTTGAATTTGTTGTTCTAAAGTATTAAGAGTTCGTTGTAGATTGGCTCTGGCTTCCTGAATTTTTTGTTCTAAGGTAGTCGTAATGCGTTGCAAGTTAGCCTCAGCTTCTTGGAGTCTTTTTTGTGTAGTTGTCGCCTCTAAACAAAATCGCTCTTTTTCCCCTTGAGAAACTGCACCATTACGGTATAAAGATTGATAACGTTGACAATCTGTGAGAGAATTATTCAATTCTGCTTTAATTCTTTCAACGGTAGCTTTTTGTCCTAGTTTTTCCCCTTCAAGTTCCGATTCCAAACTAGAGATCGCTGCTGTTTGCCTCATTATTTGTCCCTCTAATTCCGCTTTGCTTTGACGCATACGGGAATCTTGAGCCATAATTTCGCCTTTTTTTGCCCCTTCTCTCACTTTTTCGAGTTTAGATGCTGCTAAACCCAGATTTGCTTGAGCTTGTTTCAGGGCTGCTCGCAAACGGGCATTATTATCTAAAATAGCCATAATTTCGCCTTTTTCAACTTTTTCTCCCTGTTTTACCAGTATTTTATCTACTCTACTTCCTTCCAAAAAGGCAGTAGCTGATATTTGAGTAATTCCACCTTGGGGTTCAAGATAACCAAGGGCAGCAACAGCTTCGGGAGTATCAGGAGAAACCGTCGGGGAAATCGATAACTGGGAAGCTTTCAAGGATGATTCTGGTCTAAAATAGAAGATAATAACGGTTGTTCCCAAGCTAAATCCCATAAAAGCTCCTAAAAGACCCCAAAACCAATATTTTAAAGAATAGGAATTTTGAAGGCGAAAGTTAGCCATTGTTGTTAACAGGGATAAGGATTCATCGAAAATTTGGGTCTGAAACCCCGTCGTTCTACGACGGCTTTACTGTTAAATATTAGCGCATTTACACGATATATGCTAGAATGCGAGATATGGAAAAAGCCTATTCGTTTCGATTTTACCCAACACCCGAACAAGAGTCGCTATTGCGGCGCACTTTGGGCTGTGTAAGATTGGTTTACAATAAGGC
>NZ_JASJFB010000144.1:0-1316 GCF_030065455.1 Microcystis sp. M53602_WE12
ACCTCTGCTCTTTCTTCTTCTTTAAGAGCTTTTTGTAAGTTTTTCTTTTCTTCTAAGTCTAGGAAATCTTTGGCTGGCATAAGTAGGATTTTTCTCAAGTTACTATTTCTATTTTAGGTGGTTTAAGTGCGTTTTAGCTTAGCCAATTTCAAAAAGTCTCGAAATTAACCCCCAATCTGCCGAAAATCAACTGGCTCTCGCTGTTACTCTCTACCGTCAAGGCAATACGGGGAAAGCGATCGAACTCGCTAAAAGCGCGCTTAAAATCGACCCTGAATTTTCTCAGGTTGAAACCCTGCCAAAAAATCTCTGGGGTGATAAAATCATCGCCGATGCTCGGAAACTACTCTCCCAACTGTAGGATAATTCCCTGAGACTTTTTGATACCAGAGCCGTTTTTAATAGTACGATTAACTGCCAATCTAACTTTAAAAACCCACTTCCCACTCCCCACTTCCCAATATTTTATTACCTTTTAAACAGGATTTCGTATGATTACGACGACAATCTTCTTTGCAAAATCTTGATTATTCTCCTTTCGATCGAGCTTAAAAAAATTTTTTCCCAGTCCTTGACAACTTATGTTAAGTTGATAGTGGCAGTTGCAAGAAATTAACCCCCAGTTCTCACCTAGGAATTGTTAAGATGAGGAATTTTTTCTCGTCGGTTTCTGGTGCGAAGAATGGAGTTGAAAACGATTACCTGTCCAACTCGGTCCCGGTCTCTTGGTAGAGTGACTGACGGATAAGCTCGATCTGTTTGCAGATTTAGCTAGTTTTCTCGTCGCTAGTCATTCGATGATCAATGGGGAAAGATCGAGCCTACCTAATTTTAACTATCTTCTCTCCTCCCTAATCAAACAATGCCTACCATGACCTTAGTGTTACCAATGATGTATCTACTGGTGATCTATCTCTTACTAGCGATCGCTAAAAAAGCTAAAATCAACTCCTAATCAGTGATCAGTGATCAGTTGATCAGATTTGAGTTTTAAGTGAGCAGTATTACAGCGTTTCTCAGATACATGAGGTTCGTTCTTGCAGCTGAAATAGTTGATTAGCAAGTATTAGTGTCTGTGCTTCACCTTGACGAGAAAGGCTGTAAATAGCAGTTTCCTACTGTCTTTTCACTGATTACTGCACACTGATTACTGCACACTGTTAACTGATCACTGAAACCCACATTCCGCACCCTAAAGTGTCACATTGAAAATTTTATCTAAATCGTCAAAACGATTGCCGGCTCTGAATTACAGGCTAATTTGTTTGCCCAGCAGATGCACAATTAGCCCTAAAAATCTGATAGCTCTGATACCA
>NZ_JASJFB010000678.1:0-6579 GCF_030065455.1 Microcystis sp. M53602_WE12
ACTTTTACTTCGGCCTGATCCAAAGACACGGAAGCGGTGACGATATCGATTTCCCGGCTATTGGGGGCTAAACGCACCAAACCGCCGTTAGTGGATACTAACTTAGTTTCCGCTAGAACATCCCCCACTTGTACTTGATCGCCGTTACTGACCACGGGTTCAGCCCCGGTTGGCAAGTTATACACTTCTCCGGAGAGAATCCATAGTAATCCCCCCCGTTGGGCGATGCGGGTGGTATTGCCTTGGCGATCGGTTTTTTCCTCTGGGACTAATTGCGAGAATAGCACCTCGCCGGCTAAGTCACTGGTTACGTCTTTTGTGGCTTTTTCCGTGGATTTTTGGACTTTATCGGAGGTTATTTCCGCTAGTAACTGTTCCTCGCTTACCGTTGCCCCATCGGTGACAAATAGCAGTGATCCCGGAGTCAAAGAGTAGGTGACAGTTTCTTTAGTTTTATCCTTGGGTGTTAATTTAATTTCCCCCGGCGCCTCCACCTGGTCCCGTTCATCCCCGTGGCGAGTTCGCACGTTACGGATACTTAACCCCGGCAGAAAACGCACGGTTCCCTCGAAGGGACTCCGCACTTGCCGGGCCACTTCTCCGGTAAATACGCCCCCAGTGTGGAAGGTACGCATGGTTAACTGAGTTCCCGGTTCCCCGATCGATTGGGCTGCAATAATCCCCACTGCTTCCCCCATATCCACCGGATGACCGTGGGCCAGACTCCAACCGTAACAGGTTTGGCAAACTGAGCGGGCTGCTTCACAGGTTAAGGGGCTGCGGACTTTGATTTTATCGACCAGTTTGCCCAGTTTTTCGGCGGTTTCATCATCGATAATCTGGTTGCGGGTGGCGATCACTTCTCCCTTGACCACCACATCTTCGGCCAAGGAACGACCTAATAGGCGATCGCTTAAGGGAATTAACACGCGATCGCCATCGGTCATAGCAGTTAATTCGATGTAACGATTGGTGCCACAATCTGCCTCGCGGACGATGACATCTTGGGACACATCCACTAGACGACGGGTCAGATAACCGGAATCTGCCGTCCGTAGGGCGGTATCAACTAAACCTTTGCGCGCCCCGTAGGAGGAAATAACGTATTCGGTAACGGTCAATCCTTCCCGGAAGTTAGTCTTAATCGGGAGGTCAATAATTTCCCCCTGGGGATTAGCCATTAATCCCCGCATTCCCACTAACTGACGCACTTGGCTCATATTGCCCCGCGCCCCGGAGAAAGCCATCATATAGACGGAGTTGAGGGGATCGGTCACTTGGAAGTTGCGAATTACTTCATCTTTAAGCGATTCAGATGTACTATTCCAAGTATCAATTACTTTTTGGAAGCGTTCCACTTCGGTGATTTCCCCGCGCACATAACGCTGTTCGGTTTGCCGGATTTCCTGTTCGGCACTTTCGATCATTTGTCGTTTAGCCGGCGGTACGGTTAAATCATCCACACTAATGGAAACCCCTGCTTTGGTAGCGAAACGAAACCCGAGGTTTTTCAATTCATCGGCCATTTGTGAACAGCGCGCCGAACCGTAGTTTTGATAGGCCCAAGCGATCAGTTTTTTCAGTTTTCCTTTGTCAACAGTTTGGTTATAAAACATCTCGATCCCAGTAACAAGTAAACAGCTATTAGCTATCAGCCATCAGCATTCAGCTATCAGTTAGAAAAGGGAACAGGAAATAGGGAACGGGGAATAGGGAATAGGCAAATTTTTACTTTACTGTCCTTTTTTTTGCTTTTTCCTGGAAAATTCTCTCCTGTCTCCTGTCTCCTGACTCCTGACTTCTCACTGATAACTGATTACTGATTACTGATCACTGAAATTACACTTCCGATTCTTCTTCCTCAAAGTCTTCCGTGGTTAAAGATTCGTAGGTGGGGCGAGAGGGGGCGCGACGACCGACATCGACCATCAGATCCACCTCCACATCGCGGGAAGTACCATCGGGGGCATTTTCCACCTTGTGAACGGCGATATCGAGGCCGAGGGATTGCAATTCTCGCATCAAAACCTTAAAGGATTCTGGCGTACCCGGGCGGGGAATCGGCTTGCCTTTTACGATCGCATTTAAAGCCTCATTCCGTCCTTGCATATCATCGGATTTCACCGTGAGCAATTCCTGCAAGGTATAGGCTGCCCCGTAGGCCTCCAGGGCCCAGACTTCCATTTCTCCGAAGCGCTGGCCTCCCTGTTGAGCTTTACCGCCCAGGGGTTGCTGAGTAACCAAGGAGTAGGGACCGGTAGAACGGGCGTGAATTTTATCATCAACCAGGTGAACCAGTTTTAACATATAGGCCATACCGACGGTAACGGGACGGTCAAAGGGTTCGCCGGTGCGACCATCATAGACGGTGACTTTGCCGGCGTGTTCTTCCTTGAACACCCAATCGCGATTAGGTTTTTTCGAGGCGTTTTCTAGCAATCCGTGGACGGTTAAACGGCTGGCTTCTTCCCCATACATTTCGTCAAAAGGAGTAATCTTAAAGCGCACGCCCAGATTTTCGCCAGCCCAACCCAGTAAACATTCAAACACCTGACCGACGTTCATGCGACTGGGAACCCCTAGGGGATTGAGAACGATATCGACGGGACGACCATCGGGGAGGTAGGGCATATCTTCCAGGGGCAGAATCCGAGAAATAATCCCTTTATTGCCGTGACGACCCGCCATTTTATCGCCCACTTGGATTTTGCGTTTTTGGGCAACGTAAACCCGCACCACCATATTGGCCCCAGGGGGTAATTCATCCCCCTGTTCGCGAGTAAATACCCGCACATCGACTACCCGGCCTTTTTCGCCGTTGGGAACGCGCAGGGAGTTATCCCGTACATCCCGTGCCTTTTCGCCGAAAATTGCCCGCAGTAGTTTTTCTTCGGGGGGTTGGTCTGATTCGCCTTTCGGGGTGACTTTCCCCACAAGGATATCGCTGGCTTCTACCCAGGCACCGATGCGAATAATACCGCGTTCATCGAGGTTTCGCAGGGCATCTTCACCGACGTTGGGAATTTCCCTGGTGATTTCCTCAGGTCCGAGTTTAGTTTGACGAGCTTCGATTTCGTATTTTTCAATGTGGATACTGGTGTAGGTGTCTTGTGCCACCAGTCTTTCGCTGATTAAAATCGCGTCTTCGTAGTTATAGCCTTCCCAGGGCATATAGGCGACGAGGATATTCTGGCCGAGGGCGATTTCTCCTCCTTCGGTGGCGGAACCATCGGCGAGGATCTGCCCTGGCACAACTTGTTCCCCTTGATAGACTAAAGGACGCTGATTTAGGCAGGTATCTTGGTTAGAGCGTTGATATTTCTGAATTTCGTACTCGATCTCGCTCTTGCCAAAAATCTCTTTGTCTTCATCCGCCACTTTGATGCGAATCCGGTTAGCATCGACGTAGGAAACGACCCCATTGGTACGGGAAACGATGACCATGCCGGAGTCGCGAGCGGCCTGTGCTTCCAATCCGGTACCCACAAGGGGACGTTCGGGACGCAGCAGGGGAACCGCTTGTCGTTGCATATTAGAACCCATCAGGGCGCGGTTAGCGTCGTCGTGTTCAAGGAAGGGAATCAGGGAAGTGGCCACCGAGACAATTTGGACGGGGGAAACACAAACGTAGTCCACTTGTTCGGGGGAGGTGGTGGAGAATTCCTGCCGATAGCGCACTGGGATAGTTTCGCCGAGGATATAACCATTTTCATCGGTGGCCACGTCTCCTGGTGCGACTCTGAGATCGTCTTCTTCGTCGGCGGTGAGGTATTTAACGGGGAGATCGTAGCGAACTCGTCCATTTTCCACCGCGTAACAGGGGGTTTCAATAAAACCGTAGTCGTTGACGCGGGCGTAGGTGGCCAGGGAACCGATTAAACCGGCGTTGGGACCTTCTGGGGTTTCCACCGGACAAATGCGGCCGTGGTGGGAGGGGTGAATGTCGCGCACGGCAAAACCGGCCCGTTCCCGGGTCAGACCGCCGGGGCCAAGGGCGGAAATGCGGCGTTTATGGGTCAATTCCGCTAGGGGGTTGGTTTGATCCATGAACTGGGAGAGTTGCGAGGAACCAAAGAATTCTTTAATCGCCGCTACTAGGGGTTTCGGGTTGACTAGGGAAGCGGGGGTGAGGTTTTGGGATTCGCTGACGGTCATCCGTTCCCGAATGATTCTTTCTAAGCGGTTTAAACCTACTCGCACTTGGTTTTGTAGCAGTTCACCCACGGAACGGACGCGACGGTTGCCGAGGTGGTCGATGTCGTCGGTGTTGCCGATGTCAAATTCGAGGTTAATTAGGTAGTCGATCGCCGATAAGATGTCGGTGGTGGTGAGAACGCGCTGGTTATCGGGGACGTTGAGGCGTAGTTTTTTGTTGAGTTTATAACGACCAACGCGACCGAGATCGTAGCGTTTATTGTCAAAAAAGCGCGATTCGAGCAGTTGTTGTCCGCCGGTGACGGTGGGAGGTTCCCCGGGGCGTAGTTTGCGGTACAGGTCGAGGAGTGCCTCTTCTTCGGTGGGATTGCCTTCTTTGTCGAGGGTTTTTTGGTAGAATTCGGGGTGGCGTAGGGAGTCAAAGATTTCGTTATCGCTCAATCCGATCGCTTTCAGGAGAACTTGGGCGGATAATTTGCGGGTTTTGTCGATTCTGACCCAGACTAAGCCGTTTTTGTCGGTTTCAAATTTTAACCAAGCTCCTCGGTTGGGAATCAGGGAAGCGGAGTAGGTACGGCGACCATTTTTGTCGATTTCGGCCTTGTAGTAAACACCGGGAGAACGGACGATCTGATTGACGATGACTCGTTCAGCCCCGTTAATGATAAAGGTTCCCCGTTCGGTCATCAGGGGTAAATCGCCGATAAAGACTTCCTGTTCGATGTTTTCTCCCGTTTCTTTGTTGATTAGACGGGTGGGAACGTACATCTGAACGGAATAGGTGCTATCGCGTCGTTTGGCTTCATCGACGTTGTATTTCGGTTCTTTGAGTCTGTAGTCCTGGCCGAGGAAATGTAGTTCTAATTTACCTGTATAGTCGCTGATGGGGGAAAAGCTATTCAGTTCCTCGATTAGTCCTTCTTCCAAAAACCACCGAAAACTGGAGTGTTGGATTTCGATGAGGTCGGGTAAGAGGTTAAAGGTAAGATTGTTCATTATGGTTACAAGGGCTGATGACACGATAGCGACGGTCGGGAATTGCTCTCGGAGATCGGGGTTTTTAGGGGTTGGGTGTTGGGGTTTTAGGGTTTTAGGGTGTTGGGGTTTTAGGGTGTTGGGGTTTTAGGGTTTTAGTTGAATTCCCCCATTTCCCCATTTCCCCATTTCCCCATTTCCCCGTCCCCTGCTCTGTGCTAATAAACTATGTTTTTTAACTGGGGAGTTGAAATAAGTTGCGGGCGTTCTGGGTGGTTTGTTCGGCTAGGGTTTCGACCGGATAGCCGCGCAGACGGGCGACGGTTTCGGCCACGTGGAAGACGAAGGAGGGTTCACAGGGTTTACCGCGGTGGGGATTGGGGGAGAGAAAGGGGCAATCGGTTTCGATCAGTAGGCGATCGCTGGGGACAATTTGGGCGGCAGCTTGCACAGTTTTACTGTTTTTGAAGGTGACAATGCCGCTAAAGCTGATGTAAAAACCCAAATCTAAAAACCATTGAGTTTCTTCGGGGTTGCCAGTCCAGCAGTGCATCACGCCGCGAATTTTGCCCACTTGTTGCCGAAAGGCGCTGATTTCCTCCCGCATGACCGGGGCCGCATCTCGACAATGGATAATCACGGGTTTATCGAGACGATGGGCGATTTCTAATTGCGTCCAAAAGACCTGTTTTTGCTGCTCTTGATTATCCGCTTTATAGAAGTCTAAACCCATTTCCCCGATCGCCACGACGCGCCGATCAGATCGGGCTAGGGATTCGATCTGATCGGCACTATTATCTCGCCATTTTTGGGCATCTAGGGGATGTAAACCGACGGCGAAGGAAATTTCCTCAAATTGATCGGCAATGGCTTTAATCGCTGCAAACTCCTCCGGTTCGACACAGGAGTGAACCAGATGAACGACTCCCACACTTCGCCAACGTTCGGAGATAGCGGGCAAGTCGGCTTGCAAAACGTCAAAGTTCAAATGAACGTGCGTATCTATTAATTGCATCGACCCCCGATCGCTTGTTGCGTCTGTCCTGATTACAGCTTACTCGTTTCTTAGGAAGCTTGGCTAACTTTTTGCAAAGCTTTGGCTAAACCGGCTTTTTTTCTAGCGCCGTTGTTCCGGTGCAAGACGTTGCGCTTGACGGCTTTATCGATTTTACTGTAAGCTTCCGATAGAGCTTGTTGGGCGCTTTCTAGCCCTTCTGGGCTGGGGTTGGCTCCGTAGGCCGAGACAGCGACAAGACATTTTTTGATCAGGGTTCTTACGGCTGACTTGTACGCTTTGTTGCGGAGACGATTTCTTTCGGAGATTTGGACTCGTTTGAGTGCAGACTTTGTATTAGCCACAGTCGTTTCTTGTTCTCAATACTGGTATGGTTAATCGGGACACAGACAAACCATAATAACAGATTTGTGCTATTTGTTGCAAGAGTTTTC
>NZ_JASJFB010000605.1:0-4634 GCF_030065455.1 Microcystis sp. M53602_WE12
CTCCTCACACCCTACACCCCACACCCCACACCCCACACCCCAACCCCTACACCCCACACCCCACCCCCCACCCCCCACACCCCCCCCCCCACACCCCCCCCCCCCCACCCCACACCCCCCCCCCCCCCCCCCACCCCCCACACCCCACACCCCACACCCCACACCCCACACCCCACACCCCACACCCTACACCCCACACCCCACACCCCACACCCCAACCCTCCAACCCCCTCTTACCAATGACAGCCATAATCACGAAACCTGAACAATCAGGAGAATTATTGTTAAAATTGTCGCGAGAAACGGTTCCCACTATCGATAACGGTAAAATTCTCGAATTAAGAGAATCGGGAGCCAGTAAAGCTCAAGAATTAGCCATCCCTGGCAGAAAAGACGAAGAATGGCAATTCACCGATTTAAGTCAACTCTGGGCGATCGATTTTCGCGTCCCCCAAACCGTTACAATCGATAAAAATGCCCTAGCTGTTTTTTTACTGCCCGAAGCCAAAAACAGCCGTATAGTCTTCGTTAACGGCATTTATCAGCCTGAATTGTCCGATATCTCCGCTTTACCCCCCGGTGTCAGCGTCAGCAATCTCGCCAATGCACAAAAAGATGTTCTTGTCAACTATCTAGGCAAAGAAAAAACACCCGAATTTTTTACCGCACTCAACCAAGCTGGCTTAAGCGATGTAGCAGTAATTCACGTCACCGCTAACACCGTCGTCACAACCCCGATACATCTCCTATTTATCACCGTTGTGGAGGAAATTCCCCGCTTTTATCAGCCCCATAGCCTAATCGTGGCGGAAACAGGAGCTAGTGTCAATATTATCGAGAATTACGGGGCTTTAGCCGAACATTGCTCCGATTTACCTGTAAATTACTCTTATTTTACCAACGCTGTCACAGAAATTTACCTCGAAGCCAACGCCGAGGTCATCCATACCAGAGTACAACGGGAATCGGGAGATGGTTTTCACATCGGACGCACGATAATTGAACAAGGGCGCGATAGCCGTTACACTCTCAACGAGATAAATCTAGGAGCTAAACTCTGCCGTCATAACCTCGATATCCTGCAAAAAGGAGAACAAACCGAGACAAATCTGCACGGATTAGCCATGATTACTGGACAACAAACCACCGATACCCACAGCGCCATCTATCTCAACCATCCCCACGGCATCACCAAGCAACTGCATAAATGTATCGTTGATGGTAGCGCTCACGCTATCTTTAATGGTAAAGTGTTTGTTCCCAAACCCGCCCAATTAACCAACGCCTCCCAGTTAAATCGGAATTTGTTAATTTCTAACAAGGCACGAGTCAACACCAAACCCGAATTACAAATTACCGCCGATAACGTCAAATGTTCCCACGGGGCAACCGTTAGCCAACTGGAAGCCGATGATTTATTCTATCTGCAAAGCCGGGGCTTAAGCACCGACACCGCCCGCAGTTTGTTAATTGATGCTTTCTCGGCCGAGATTTTAGCTAAAATTCCTCTAGAATCCCTCCGCCAAAGATTGGGGCAATGCGTCGCCTGTCGCAGTGTGGAATAACTCTACCGGGGTGGGTGTCAACCTGCCCAAAGTACCCCTCTGACTCCTGACTAAAATGACAATTATCCAAGAAAAAACCCTCGCCCAAAAAGTCCGCGCCGATTTCCCTATCCTCCATCAAACCGTACACGATAAACCCCTTATCTATCTCGATAGTGCCGCCACTTCCCAAAAACCCATTCAAGTATTAGAAACCCTGCGAAACTATTACGAAAAAGATAACGCTAATGTGCATCGGGGGGCGCATACTTTAAGTGTCCGGGCAACGGAAGCCTACGAAGGGGCCAGAGATAAGGTGGCTAGGTTTATTAATGCCGCTTCTCGTCAGGAAATTGTCTATACTCGCAACGCCACGGAAGCGATTAATTTAGTCGCCTACAGTTGGGCATTAAATACCCTGAAAGCAGGGGATGAAATTATTCTCTCGGTCATGGAACACCACAGTAATTTAATCCCCTGGCAAATTGTCTGCCAAAAGACGGGGGCGGTGATTAAATATGTGCCATTAACCAGCGACGAAAGCTTTGATTTAGAACAATATAAATCTTTGTTATCTGACAAAACTAAATTAGTTGCTGTCCTTCATGTTTCTAATACATTAGGCTGTATTAATCCCGTTGCCGAAATAGTCAGCCTTGCCCATCAAGTCGGGGCGAAAGTATTAATTGATGCCTGTCAAAGTGTCCCCCATTTAGCCATTGATGTGCAGTTCATAGATTGTGATTGGTTGGTGGCTAGTGGTCATAAAATGTGCGCCCCCACTGGTATTGGATTTTTGTACGGCAAAGAGGCGATTTTAGAGGCAATGCCGCCCTTTTTTGGTGGTGGCGAAATGATTGCGGAAGTCTATTTAGACCATTTTACCTGTGCCGAACTGCCCCACAAATTTGAAGCTGGAACCCCCGCTATCGGCGAAGCGATTGCTCTCGGTGCTGCGGTAGAATATTTAATGGGTTTAGGTATGGATAATATTCATGCCTACGAAGAAGAATTAACCGCCCATTTGTTCAAAAAATTAGGAGAAATTGAGGGTTTAAGAATTTACGGGCCATCACCTAGTTTAACGGGCCAGGGTCGGGCTAGTTTAGCCGCCTTTAATGTGGAAGGGATTCATGCCAGTGATTTAGCCACTTTATTAGACCACGAAGGAATCGCTATTCGCTCCGGTCATCACTGTACCCAACCTCTACACCGCTTTTTTGATGCTTCTGGCAGCGCGCGGGCAAGTCTATATTTTTATAATACCCCAGAAGAAATCGATCGCTTTATTGTCGCTTTACAGGAAACTATTGATTTCTTTGCCAATTGTTTTTCTTAGGGGTATCTCTGGCCCCTTTTCCTGTTCTTAAAGAGTGAAGGAAGTTACTTATTATTATCAAGGAATTTGTCCCGAAACGGGCGAGTTATTGCGCTTGCCCCGCACTCTTTTGGCTGAAAAAATTGCCCAAGATTTGATGACAACTATCACCAATCCTCAAGGTAAAATGTATGGAATTTTGTTAGGAGAAAATGCTGCTGGCGAAATAGAAGTTTTAAAAGCTTTTTCTGGACAGGGAGAAGCTACCGGCTGGGTTCCGTCCCTAGTGGGGAGAGAAAAAATTATTCGGGAAGAAAAGCGAGTTTTGCAACTTTTAGAAACAATTAAACAGGAAATTATTACCCTACAATCAATTCCCGAACATAATTTATATCGACTCAATCAAGCAAATTTTGAGCGTAAAATACAAGCTTTACAGCAACAACATCAAAACCATAAACAGGAACGAGATAGGTTAAGAAATTTAGGAGATTTAAACCCAGAAGAATTAGAAAAATTAAATAATATCAGTCGTCAGGAAAAAAGAGAAAGAAAGCAATTAAAACAGGAACAAAAACAAGTTTTAAAACCCTTAATTGAGAAAATAAACTTAGCCAATCAGAGAATTATTGAACTTAAGCAACAGCGTAGGAACCTCTCCAAACAGTTACAGGAATTGCTGTATCAATCCTACTGTTTAAACAACTTTTCTGGACAATCTCTCTCCTTGGCTAAATTGATGGGCAGTAATTTGTTACCGACGGGAACAGGGGAATGTTGCGCCCCGAAATTATTAAATTATGCCGCCATGAAAGGATTAAAACCTGTCGCCATGGCCGAATTTTGGTGGGGAGAATCGAATCGAGATAGAAAACAGGGAGAATTTTATGGCGCTTGTCAAGAAAGATGTCAACCTCTCATGGGTTTTTTACTCTCTGGTTTACGTTCATCCCTAGAAATTATCTATGAAGACGAGGGAATAATTGCTATTAATAAACCCGCGGGATTATTATCGGTAGCAGGACGTTATCAAGATAGTCAAGATGCTGTGGTCAATCGTTTTCGTCGTCAGGGAAAAAATCTCATTCCCGTTCATCGTTTAGACCGAGAAACTTCGGGATTATTATTACTAGCTAAAAGTTTAGATATTTATCGTTGTTTATCCCAACAATTTCAACGGCGAGAAGTGGAGAAAATCTACGAAGCTATATTATCAGAAATTATTGAGCGAGAATCAGGCATAATTGACCTACCTCTCTGGGGAAATCCGCAAAATCGACCCTATCAAACTGTGGACTGGCAAAGGGGGAAAGCTAGTCAAACCTATTTTAAAGTTGTCGGTAAAGAAGGCAATTATTCTCGGCTAGAATTTATTCCCTACACGGGAAGAACCCATCAAATTCGTGTTCATAGTCAACAGGGATTAGGGATAGGAATTTTAGGCGATCGCTTGTACAATGGTAAGCAGTCCGACCGTTTACACCTACACGCTAAACAATTATCTTTTCGTCATCCTCAGACCGAAAATAAACTTGATCTCATCATTCCCACCCCCTTTTGAGAGCTATAATTGCTAACAGCCAAAAATTAGCTATAGTAACCCGAACTGGGGTTAAATAGGGTTTGCTGAATAAATCTAAAAACCTTGTTGGATAAGGTTTTTAGACTTTTTTTCCTCAAAAAGTGCCGACCATTGGAGTGATTGGGGGGAAAATTCAGGTACTTTTTCCCTGAAAATTAGGTAGTTGACCACCTGAAAATCGATAAAACCC
>NZ_JASJFB010000038.1:0-6280 GCF_030065455.1 Microcystis sp. M53602_WE12
ATTTTTGTCAATTGTTTTTTATCTAGAGCGAACTAATCAATTAAGTCTCTTGCCAGATAAAGATTTAGTCGATTTATGCCCCCCTATCGAACCATACCAAGTAACGAAGAACCAAATTTCTCGACGATAACTAATATCAGAAAACCATAGATTGTAATTAATAATAACCTTGTTATTACTTAGATAGCTAGTTTCTTCAAGGAATTCTTTGGCGTATTCAATCCACATATCAGTCAGAGACATTCCTTTTGTCTTGACAGATAAAAATCCCTTTTTCAAACGACTGGCAATCAGATTAAACGTATCTCTGAGTAAAAGTACATCGTACCTAAGTAGGGAGGCACAATTATTTGTAGGATGGGTTAGCGGTAGCGTAACATAATCGGGCGTTGGGTTTCATGCTTCAACCCAACCTACGTTCATCTTATATTTAATTCCACCCACCTACTTATGACTGGTTTTCCCTACATAAAGATCATGTTTTTTTTCATATTTTTGCTCAGTTATTTTGGCAATACTATGGTCTTCGTAGCTATACAAAAAACAGTTTTTAGTCTTGAAATTTCCCCAAGCTTCCTCTCGAAAACCCATAAGGGTTGAAGTGTAGATGAAAATGCCTAAAAGGACTGATACTAACATTAACATTATTCGGAAAATAAGAATCTTGTTCTTGCGCTCTAATCCAATTTCACACCGCATGATTACCACTACGTTTCAAACCGATAAAACGAATTTCTCTTTGATTGATGACTTTTTCTAGTTGATCTTTTTGAGTTAGAGTACGCCAGAAATCCCAGGCATCATAGACTAAATCACGCTTTACTTTTCTTAAGTTATATAGTGAATACTTGGCTGGTTTTGAACGCTCATTTATCTGACTCATTAGTTCAATCCTCGGCTAAATCATAAATTGAAAAACTATGCAAACAATCTTTCAGCGCATAGGCTACCTGTTGTTGTTCCTCGCAGCTTAAATCGGGGAACATAGGCAAAGATAACACTTTTTCACTGGCCAATTCAGCCATGGGTAAATCACCTTTTTTATAGCCTAAATACTGATAAACCGGCTGTAAATGCAGAGGAATCGGATAATAAACCATGGATAGGACATCTTTTTCCTGCAAAGCTGCCCGAATTTGGTCACGATTTTCCGTTAGGATTGTGTACTGATTCCAAACGTGCTTACCCCCAGCTAAAGCGGTAGGTAAAGTGATATTAGGCAAGGGTTGCAGTAATTCTCGATAACGTTGGGCAATCTCGATCCGTTGATTATTCCAAAAATCGAGATATTTTAGCTTAATTTGCAAAATAACCGCTTGAATGGCATCTAAGCGGCTATTTACCCCGATTACCTCGTGGAGATAACGCACCTTGCTGCCGTGTTCTTTAATCATGCGAATTTGTGCCGCTAACTCGGGGTTATTGGTGGTAATTGCGCCACCATCGCCACAACCGCCTAAATTTTTGGTGGGAAAGAAGCTAAAACAGCCAATATCGCCGATACTCCCCACTTTCTGCCCATGCCATTCTGCTCCCGTTGCTTGAGCGCAATCCTCAATCACCAATAAATTATGAGAACGAGCGAAATTTACCACCTCAGACATATTGACAGATTGCCCAAAAAGGTGTACTGGGATAATCGCTTTAGTCTGGGGAGTAAGCGCTTTTTCCAACAGTGCCACATCGAGGTTAAAAGTATTGATATCGATATCGACAAAAACCGGCACTGCCCCGACTAAATTAATCGCTTCGGCGGTGGCAATAAAAGAAAAAGTGGAAGTAATTACTTCATCCCCCGCTTGAATACCGAGGGCGCGCAGTGCCAGATAAAGGGCATCGGTTCCCGAATTACAGGCAACACAATCGCTAACACCGTGATAGAGGGCAAATTGTCGTTCTAATTCGCTCACAACTTCACCGCCAATATAGCGCCCAGAACGGAGGATTTCTAAAACGGCATGGTTAGCTTCTTCGCTGATGACTTGGTATTGACGGGATAAATCGACGGGGGGAATTGTACTCACGCGCTTTCACTCAAATTAGAGACTAATCGGGATTTGTTGGGGAAAAGAAGGAATAATTAGTCAAAAATAATTATAAACTTGCTATTTATAGATTAAGTATTGTTGTAATTTGTTTCTTTTATTTTTATGGATGGATTAGTAGAACTAAATCTGGTGGATTTGGGTTGGGCTTTGGGGATGATGGGTATTTGTTTAATCCTCTCCCGTTGGTCAAATTTAGCTCTAGAGGGACAATTATTATTAGCGACCGGTCGATCGATCCTGCAATTATTAGTGGTAGGCTACGTTATCGCCGTTATTTTTTCCCTGGATAATCCTCTGGCCGTGCTGGGGATTTTGGCAGTAATGATGACTATCGCGACTATTGTTGCTAAAAATCGCATCGATAGCCGAGATAAAGGCTTATTACCCCTAGTTTTTGGCTCTCTGTTGATTAGTAGCTGTCTAACTTTAGGTTATGCGATCGCTTTAATTATTCAACCAGAACAATGGTACTCGCCCCAATACTTAATTCCCTTGACGGGGATGGTGTTAGGGCAAGCGATGAATAGTGCCTCTTTAGCCGGGGAGAGATTAAGCAGTGCCATTAAAAGTCACCGTTTGGAAATCGAAACCCATCTTTGTTTAGGGGCAACCCCTCAACAAGCGATCGCAGCTTATCAAAAAGAAGCGATTCGAGCTAGTTTAATACCCACCCTCAATCAGATGATGGTGGTGGGTTTAGTCAGTTTACCCGGAATGTTCACCGGACAGGTATTGGCAGGAAGTGAACCTTTAAACGCCGCTTCCTACCAGATACTGATCCTGTTTATGATTGCCCTAGCTAACCTAATCACCGCTCAATTGGTGACAGAGGGAATCTATCGGCGCTTTTTCGGTGAGAATTTATCACTGCTCAGTTAACAGTTATCAGTTATCAGTTATCAGTTATCACTAACCACTCCTGACTCCTAATTAACGCCCACTGTTCACTGATTACTGTTTACTGATCACTGATTTAGCCTTTCCACTTGCTGGCGACGACTTCAGCGAGATCAACCACGCGTTGGGAGTAACCCCATTCGTTATCGTACCAAGCGATAACTTTCACCATATCGCCACCCATCACCATCGTTAGACTAGCATCGATGATCGAGGAGGCATCAACACCGCGATAATCAGAGGAAACGAGGGGTAAATCATTATATTCGAGAATTCCTTTCAAAGAATTTTCCGCAGCTTCTTTGAGGACTTCGTTTACCTGTTCCGCGATCGTGCTTTTTTCCACTTGTGCGACTAAATCCACCACAGAAACGTTAGGAGTGGGTACACGCAGGGCGATCCCGTTAAGTTTCCCTTTCATTTCGGGGATAACTAAGGCTACAGCTTTAGCGGCACCGGTGGAGGTGGGAACGATGTTAACGGCAGCGGCGCGAGCGCGACGGAGATCCCGGTGACTAGCATCAAGAATGCGTTGATCACCAGTGTAACTGTGGGTGGTGGTCATCGTCCCTTTGATGATGCCGAAGTTTTCGTGAATCACTTTGACGACAGGAGCAAGACAGTTGGTGGTACAACTGGCATTGCTGATGACATTGTATTTATCGTGTTCGTATTCGTGAGCGTTGACACCGACGACATAGGTTCCCACACCCGAACCTTTACCCGGTGCGGTAATGAGGACTTTTTTAGCTCCTGCGACAATATGCTTAGAAGCGCCCTCTTCATCGACGAAAACACCAGTAGCTTCGATCACTAGATCTACACCCCATTCTGCCCAGGGCAGATTGAGGGGATTGCGATCGGAATAACATTTAATGGTTTTACCGTTAACAATTAAAGAATTATCATCGGCATCGATATTAGCGTTAAGTTTGCCTAACATCGAATCATATTTGAGCAGGTGAGCGTTACTCCGGGGATCGGATGTATCATTGATCCCCACTACCTCCAAGCCACTATTAGTCCGTCCTAACCAACATCTTAGGAAATTACGTCCAATCCGTCCGAAACCATTGATCGCTACTCTAATCACTGCTGCTTGCCCTCTACGTTTTAGTGCAATACATAAAAAAATAATTAATGTTCCCAATCATACCTTAAAGGTTGAACTTTACGATCCCGATCGAAAATAATTTATTACATCACCATTCAGGAGACTCCGAGACTCCGAGACTCCGAGACTATTTTTATTTATTCTCCCCACACCCCAAACCCCACACCCACACCCACACCCCACACCCCACACCCACACCCCAAAAAAAGGAATTGGGAGAAAAAATTTTAATTCTGCGTCAAGGATTTTGCAAGGCAACTGGGCAACATTTGGGAATTCTGCTCAAATGCCCCTATCATGAGGTTGACTTTACTACCGATCGAGTTTAAAACTTATATAATCGTGGGTCTGAGGAGTGAAAACAGTGAAAAAAGTTAATTTTAACGGCCAACCTTTCCATTTTATCGGTATTGGCGGTATTGGGATGTCAGCCCTCGCTTATATCTTAGCCAAACGCAATTTACCTGTGTCTGGCTCCGATTTACGTCCTACTCATATCACCCAAAGGCTACAGGGAGCGGGAGCGCAGATTTTCCACCGTCAAGAGGCAAATAATTTAGCTTTATTTCATTCTCCTGGCCCTCAAAACAGTAGCCAAACGGTTCCGCAAGTAATCTGCTCCACGGCGATTAATGACCATAACAAGGAATATCAAGCGGCCAGAGACTTAGGATACCCAATTTTTCACCGTAGCGACGTTTTAGCGGCTTTAATCGCTGATTACGACAGTATCGCCGTCGCCGGCACCCACGGAAAAACCACCACTAGCAGCCTAATCGGTTACGTTTTGTTAGAAGCGGGATTAGACCCCACGATCATTGTCGGTGGTGAGGTGGACGCTTGGGAAGGTAACGCTCGTCTTGGTCAAGGTCGTTTTTTGGTGGCAGAGGCCGATGAGTCCGATGGTTCCCTAACCAAACACGCCCCGAAAATCGGCGTAATCACTAATATTGAGCTAGATCACCCGGATCATTACCAGAATTTAAGCGAAGTTATCGATACTTTCCATGAATTCGCCCATCAGTGCCAGATTTTAGTCGCTTGTTTAGATTGTGACACGATCGCCGAGCATTTCCGTCCGACAATCAGTTATAGTCTCGATCCCGAAAAAGGTGCCGATTACACCGTCAGCGAGATTATCTATGAACAGGGAATGATGAAAGCTTCCGTCTGGGAAAAAGGCAGTTATCTGGGACAAATGGAGGTGAAAATCCCGGGGCAACATAATATTAGTAATGCTTTGGCAGTGGTGGCCATCGGACGTTATCTCGGTTTAGAATTTGCCGTTATTGCCGATGCGATCGCTACTTTTGCCGGGGCAAAACGCCGTTTTGAACACAAGGGAGAAGCAAACGGCATTACTTTTATTGATGATTATGCCCACCATCCTAGCGAATTGTTGGCTACTTTAGCGGCGGCAAAATTAAAGGTAGAAGGCAAACAGTACCAACGTTCGATCGCTATTTTCCAACCCCATCGTTACAGTCGCACCACTGCCTTTTTGGAGGAATTCGGAGCCGCTTTCAGTTCCGCCGATGTGGTAGTCTTAACGGATATTTATAGTGCCGGGGAAGTGAATATCAATCACGTCACCGGGCAGCAAGTGGCTGAACAGGTGAAAAAACACCATAAAAACGCCTACTATCACCCCGAATTGAGTTCTTTAAGTCAATTCCTGCTAGAAATTCTCCAACCAGGGGATCTAGCTCTGTTCCTCGGCGCTGGCAATCTCAATCAAGTTATCCCCGAAATGCTTACTCTTTACCGCGAACAATTAGCAGTTAGAGTATAGCTGGACTTCCCCCATACAGAAATACTAAAAAATTAACAAAACCCTTACTGCCTGGAGCTTCTCAGAAAAAATTGAAAAGACGCTACTGGGTACATTTTCCCTTTGAAAATGGCTGTACCGTTGACTGTATCTAGAGTAGAGCGATTCCGTAGAGTTGGCTGTATAGTGATCGCTAACCTTATTGTAACAGATGGTGTCATTAATCTCTAGAGTCAGCGATTCCCTCGGTAGCCATGTTTTTGATGGTTTTCTGCCTGGAAACAAGCTATAATGGTCGAAGGGTCAAATTTGAAAAATTTTGCCTCAAACCCTGTCTGCGTAAGGATTTCAGGAGTTTGTACCCAGTAGTTTATTAGTATTACATTGCTTTAACTCAGGCTCTGTAAGACTTTGAGCCATAGCTAGTATATTTATACGGGGGAAGTTCAG